>DAIMHB010000245.1:0-4068 GCA_036723545.1 Beijerinckiaceae bacterium | reverse complement strand
GAGCCGACCGCCTCCCTGAACGAGAGCGATTCCAATGCTTTGTTCGAATTGCTGCTGGAGTTCAAGGCGCAGGGCATTTCCTCAATTCTGATCTCCCATAAGCTCAATGAAATTTCAAAAGTGGCCGATTCCATCACTGTTTTGCGCGATGGCGCAACGGTTGAGACGCTGGATTGCCACGCCGAGGACATCAGCGAAGACCGCATCATCCGCAATATGGTGGGGCGCGAAATGGCCGACCGCTATCCCAAACGCACGCCCAAAATCGGCGAACCGGTGTTTGAGGTGCGGGACTGGCAGGTGTTCCATCCCATTCACGCCGATCGTGAAATGATTAAAAAAGTGAATTTTCACGTCAAGCGCGGCGAGATTGTCGGTATATCCGGCCTCATGGGGGCAGGGCGCACCGAACTGGCGATGAGTATTTTTGGCAGATCCTATGGCCAGAAAATTTCCGGCACTGTCTCGCTGCATGGCAAGACCATTGATGTCAGCACGGTGCAGAAGGCTGTGGCCAATGGTCTGGCCTATGTGACGGAAGACCGCAAAAATTACGGCCTCGTGCTGAATGACAATATCATGCACAATATTTCGCTGGCCAATCTGCCCGGCGTGGCTGAGCGCGGCGTCATCAATGAAATGCGTGAGCTGAAGGTGGCCAATGAATACCGCGCCCGCCTCAATATCCGCTCCTCCAGCGTTATGCAGCAGACGGTGAATTTGTCCGGCGGCAACCAGCAGAAGGTTGTGCTGTCGAAATGGCTGTTTTCGCAGCCGCAGGTGCTTATTCTCGATGAGCCCACCCGCGGCATTGATGTCGGCGCCAAATATGAAATCTACTGTATTATTCAGCAACTTGCCGACGAAGGCAAAGGCGTGATCGTCATCTCGTCCGAAATGTCGGAACTTTTGGGCATCACAGACCGGATCTATGTGATGAACGAGGGCGAGTTTGTGGCCGAAATGCAGGCCAGCGAAGGCAGCCAGGAAAAAATCATGCGGGCGATCATGAAACTGGGGCAAGATAAATCAGGACAGCAAACGGGAGAAATGGTGCAATGAGTCTCGACCACAAGGCCGCAAAACCGGCCAAGTCACCCAAAATGTCGCTCGGTTTCCTGAAAAGCAACCTTCGTGATTATGCGATGTTGCTGGCGCTGGTTGTCATCATGCTGTTTTTTCAGGTGGTGACCAATGGCGTGCTGTTGCAGCCTTTGAACCTCACCAACCTTGTTTTGCAAAATTCCTACATCATCATCATGGCGCTGGGCATGTTGCTGGTGATTGTGGCCGGGCATATTGACCTCTCGGTGGGGTCGGTTGTCGGCTTTGTCGGGGCCATGGCGGCGGTGATGATTGTCGATTATAAAATCGACACGACGGTCACAGTGCTGGTGTGTCTGGCTATTGGCGGGTTGATCGGCGCGGCGCAGGGCTATTTTGTCGCCTTTTTCAAGATTCCCTCCTTCATTGTCACGCTGGCCGGTATGTTGGTGTTCAAGGGCCTGTCGCTCTATTTTCTCAATGGGCGTTCTGTCGGGCCATTCCCTTCAGCGTTTCAGCACATGAGCAATGGCTTTATTCCGGATTTTCTGAGCGGAACCCTGCCGGCCTCTGCGGAGCTGAATCTGGCCTCTCTGGTGATCGGCACGCTGACGGCGCTGGCTTTGGTCTATACCAATGTGGTGCAGCGGCGTCAGCACCAGAAACATGCCTATGAAAACGAGCCTCTTCTGGTGTTTTATGTCAAAAACATCCTGATTGTTCTCTCCATTGTCTATCTGTCCTTTCTGATGGCCTCCTATCGCGGCCTGCCGAATGTGCTGGTGATCATGGCGGTGCTCATCACCTTCTATACATTTGTGACCACGCGCACGACCATTGGCCGGCGTATTTATGCGCTGGGCGGCAATGAGAAGGCGGCGCGCCTCTCCGGCATCAGAACTGAGCGGCTCACCTTTTATACTTTTGTCAATATGGGTGTGTTGGCCGGGCTGGCGGGTATGATTTTTGCCGCGCGTCTCAATACGGCCACGCCCAAGGCGGGCGCGGGCTTCGAGCTGGATGTGATTGCCGCCTGTTTCATCGGCGGGGCCTCGGCCTCTGGCGGCGTGGGCAAGGTCATTGGCGCGGTGATTGGCGCTTTTGTCATGGGTGTGATGAACAATGGCATGTCGATCCTTGGCATCGGCATTGATTTGCAGCAGGTCATCAAGGGGCTGGTTTTGCTCGCCGCTGTGTTTTTTGACGTATATAACAAAGCCAAGGCGTAAGAACCATTCTCCACGCCGCGGCTCAGGCAGAGCCTGACAGATAAGCCGTTGAGAGTTTTAGCCCCCGCTTCCGCGGGGGTTTTTTTATATGTATTTCTTGCGGATTGATCCGGTTAAGTCGGAAAACATGTGCTCATATATTCGAATTGATAAGATTTAAATCTGATATTACATAACCTAGCGTCAAGTCCGCACGATTATATCTGTTATAATGACCCTTAATTTGTGACTTTATTGCAACATGGATTGTTAATGTGACATGCAATGCAATGAGAATTCGATATTAATGTTGCACGAATCTGTAATAAAATTATTTTGCAATGAGACTTCAGAAATGGAGTTTAAATTTGAAGTTTAAACATTCGTTGAGCTTCAAATAAACAGTGCATTTTGTTGAATGGTGATGTTTTGCGTATCGATAAACACGCCAATTCACATTCGCTAGGTCATATAACTGGAGAATAATTCAATGACATTTACCAAGAGCCTTCTTCTCGGTTCGGCTGCCGTTCTCGTGGCTGCCGCTTCCGCTCAGGCTGCCGATCTTCCTTCCAAGAAGGCCGCCCCTGCTCAGTATGTGAAAATCTGTGACGCTGCTGGCGCTGGCTATTTCTTCATTCCGGGTTCCGACACCTGCCTGAAAATTTCGGGCTATGTGGAAGTGGACGCTCGTGGTCAGAACACAAAGTCTGACACATCGGCTCACCGTCTTCAGAATTCTTTCGATACTTCGATTGATGCCGAAATCACACTCGATACCGTCACCAAGACTTCTTATGGTGACCTGACCTCTCACCTTGCTTACGAAGCTGACGTTGGTGCATCAAACTCATATAACGGCAATGCATCTGCCTATATCGACAAAGCCTATTTGACCTTTGCGGGCCTCACCGCTGGTTATGTTGAAACCTCTTTCAATCATATTGAAGGTGGCTATAACCATCGTGACTTCAACCCAGACTTCTCGGTTGAAGCTCTGCGTTATACCGCATCATTTGGTGGTGGCTTCTCGGCTCAGATCGGTGTTGAAGATTCAACATCAGTCCGTCAGGGTGTAGCGAATAATTTTTCACTTAGCAGCACTTCATCGTCAGGTGAAACTGGTACTTTGAATGGCGGTCGTGCTCCCGACGTTGTTGCCAATCTTTCGGTTAAGCAGGGTTGGGGTGAAGCCGGCATTGATGGTGCGCTGCATAACGCATCTATTGCTCTTTCAAGTGTCTCTGGTACAACAACAACATCAACAACAACATATCTGAGCAGCTCAAATAAGACTGGCTATGGTATTGGTGGTTATGTGAAAATCAACCTGCCAATGCTCGCTGCAGGCGACTTCATCGGCTTGCAGGCTGACTACGATCAGAATGCTTTCAAATATAGCGGCTTGGCCCGTTCGAGCCAGCGTTTCGGCGTTGGTGCAACACAGGCTGATATTGCTGTTGACAGCACTGGGGCCTTCCATAACCAGAAGGGTTGGAACGTAATTGCTGAGCTGGTTCATAACTGGTCGCCAACAGTGTCTACTGACATTGCCGGCAGCTATGGTCAGAATCGTTTCAGCAATGCTAACAGCCTCTCTGGCTTCTCTGCTGCTCCGAACTATAACGCTTATGGTATCGGTCAGGTGACCAAGTGGACCCCGGTCAAGGGTCTGGAATTCGGTGTGGACACCACCTATATCCGTTATTCGGATAAGGCCACCACTGGCTTCACATCAACCGACAACAAGTCCTCGGACTTCCAGGTTGACTTCCGCGTCATCCGTTCGTTCTAATATGATCGTTCGGCTGGGTGC
>DAIMHB010000244.1:0-4068 GCA_036723545.1 Beijerinckiaceae bacterium | reverse complement strand
GATGTCCGCCTGTTGCCGGTTGGAGTCGCGTCCCAAAGGTTGCCGGCCATTGCCCCGGCTGTCGCGGCCCAGCGGGTCCTGCCCAGCCCGCCCCTGCCCTTTTTCTCCCTCTGTCTGGCGCTGCGCCAGATTTGTTATGCTGCGGTGCAAGTGCTCCAGCGCCTTGCCCTGCGCATCGAGGGCCGAAGACGTATTTTTGGTGTCCAGCGCCTGCTCAGACTGCCGCATCGCCTCCTCGGCGGCGTCGAGCGCCGGATCACCGGTCTCTCCGGCATCCTTAAGGGCCTGTTTCATCGCATCAAGAGACTGGCGCAATCGGCGCTGGCTCTGGGCCAGCGCCTCACCGGAAGGAGCCTCATTCTCCGGTTGCGGTTGCAGGCCTTGGCGATAGGTTTTGTCGCGCAGATTTTGCTGCTCCTGTGTCAGCCGGTCGAGTGCATCCAGCGCCTGATCCAGCGGGGCGGCCTGCGCATCCGCTTGCGGCGATGCCAGAGTCAGCTGGTCGAGTTGATCGAGCAAGGCCTCCACATCGGCCTGATCGCCTGATTTTGCCATATCCTGCAGCCTGTCCAGCATGTCTTTCAGATCTTCAGGGGTCAGAATTTGCGCATTTCGCGGTGATGTGCCCTGAGGTGCAGAATTTTGTGCCGCCTCGCGTAGAACCTGCGCCAGAGCCGCGCGCAGGTTTTGCATCAGCGCAGCAATTTCATCGGCAGAGGCATGGTTCTGAAGGGCCTCGCGCAAGGCCTTTTCTGCGGATTTCAGGGCCTGATGCGCGGGCGAGAGGCCTTTGTTTTCAATGTCCAGCGCCACATCGTGCAAAATCTGTGCGACGGAACGCAGCTCATTGGGCAGGCGCGCTTTGCCCAGCATGAGATAGGCCTCACGCAGCCCCAGATAGGGGGCCAGCGCCACCGGAAAATCCTCCGGTGCCACCAAAAGTGCGTCCAGCGCCACATGCACCGCCGCGCGCCCTGTGTCGGGGGTCAAAATCAGATGACGGCTTTGCTCCATTACGGCGCGCGCCAGCGGGTCGGTGAGTTTTGGCTCCGGCAAGGTCAGCGTGAGCGGTGCGGAACGCCCCTCCTGCCCCGCACCATCCTGCGCGCTCAGCACAAGCTGAACCTCGGCTCCAGCCCATGGGTCATCACTCAGATCAATCGTTGTTTCAGACTGGCCGATCCCAAGCGGTGGCGGCACTGTGAGCGCTGCCGTGGGAGGCGCGACAAGGGGCTGCGGGTCAATATGTTGCGTGCCGGGCAAACACAGTATTTTTGCTGCAACAACGCCATAATCATCATCGGTTTTATAGGTGAGGTGCAATTTGCCATTGGCCAGCTTTTCAACCTTCAGCAGGCGGATTGTGGGCGGCCGATCCGGAATGGCATGAAAGGTGAAACGCCCTGTTCCGGTGGGCGTGGTCAGGGTCAGTTTCGCATCCTGAGCGAGCGTGAGAGCCTGTTCATGAGCTTGGCTTTGTGCGGCCTCCAGTCCGGCGCTGGCCTCCACCTTCATATCCGCACCCTGAAGATGAATGACAGAGCCAACGGGCACCGAAAATTCTGATTTTTCAGGATTATATGCACCATTGAGAATCATCACCGGCGGGCGGCGGGTATAGGCGGGCGGGGTGATCCAGCCATCGACACGGGCGCTCAAAGCCTCGGGGGATGCGTGGCGCAGGTCAAAGGCCGCGTTCAGCCGCATGTCTTTTTCCGGCCCCGCAACAAAACATGCAGCATAGAGCAGCAAAATGACCAGAAAGCGCAAAGCATAGGGGTCTTTCTGCGTCAGGCTGAGCCGTGGCACAGGCCGTTTCAGTTTCGGCACAGCCCGTTGCAACCATGCGCGATAGGCGGCCCAGAGCGTAAGCGCCGTTGCATCCGCATTCACCGGCCTGTCCTCCAGTGCCGCAGCCACCGGATGCGCCAGCCCTGAGTCTGCATCCAGCCGGGCCAGAGCCTCCCGGCGTGAGGGCCATTGCAGCCGCAACAGCAGCATCAGCAGCGCCAGAACCGCCAGTGCGAACAGGCCAAGCGCCGCCCGCTTAAGCCACTCGGGCAGCACCAGCCACAGGCCGGCGAAGGACAGAGTCAGGAACACGCCCGCCACAAGGCTCAGTGCAACAGCCAGCGGCCAGACCCGCTCCAGCAGCAGCACAAGACGGGCCCGCCGGACCAAAGCCTCAAAAGATCGTGTCAATCGGGCCTCCTTTCTCATGCAGATAGGCCGTCCTGAACGAAGTTCAAGCCAGCCAGTGCGGCACCCGGTCCAGCCCGATCAGGTCCTCAATGGACGGGCGCGGACGGATAACCGCAAATTCTCCGCCTGAAACCAGCACTTCGGGCACCAATGGTCTGGAATTATAGGTGCCCGCCTGCACCGCGCCGTAAGCCCCGGCGGACATGACGGCCAGAAGATCCCCCGCTTCCGGCGCTTCCATACTGCGGTTTAAGGCCAGATAATCGCCGGTTTCGCACACCGGCCCGACAATATCCGCCTTGATATGCGGCGCGGATGGGCGTGCCACCACGGGTTTGACCTCGTGATGGGCGTCATAGAGCGTCGGGCGGATGAGGTCATTCATGCCGGCGTCGACAATGACAAAGGTTTTGTTCTCGCCGGACTTCACATAAACCACTTCGGTCACGAGAATACCGGCATTGCCCACCAGCAGGCGGCCCGGCTCGAAAATCAGATCACAGCCCAGCGCATCCGTATGTCGGGCAACAATTTGGGCATAATCATCCGGATGCGGTGGCGGCTCATTATTGTCATGATAGGGAATGCCCAGCCCGCCGCCCAGATCAAGATGGTCGATGGTGTGGCCATCGCTGCGCAACTGCCGCACACATTCGGCCAGCAGGGCAAAGGCATCGTCAAAGGGCTGCAAATTGGTGATCTGCGAGCCGATGTGCATATCCACGCCGCTGACCTGAATAAAAGGCAGACTGGCGGCCTCGGCATAGGCCGCGCGCGCCTTGGATATCGGAATGCCGAATTTATTCTCGGACTTGCCGGTTGAAATTTTGGCATGGGTCTTGGCATCGACATCGGGGTTCACCCGCAGCGCTATGCGCGCCACCTTGCCCTTGGCCGCAGCCCGCGCCGATAAAACCCGCAGTTCCGGCTCGGATTCCACATTAAAGCACAGAATATCCTGATCCAGCGCATAGTCGATTTCGCGCGCGGTCTTGCCCACACCGGAAAAAGTGATGCGGCTGCCCGGCACACCAGCATGGATGGCACGCTGCAATTCGCCGCCCGACACCACATCCATGCCCGCGCCAAGGCGCGCAAACAGTGTCAGCACCGCCTGATTGGAATTGGCCTTCATTGCATAGCAGATCAGGGCTTTATTGTTGAAAGCCTGCGAGAACACCCGAAAATGGCGTTCCAATGTGGCTGAGGAATAGCAATAAAACGGGGTTCCCACCGCATCCGCAAGGGTGCGCAGGTCCACATCCTCGGCGTGAAGAACGCCGTTCACAGCATGAAAATGGTGCATGTTTCTCTCTTACAACAGCGGATCAAGAATAAAGCTGCCATTTCCCGGCTGGATCGGCGGCGGCTTATGGGCTTTGCTGGGTGTGAGCGCCATATCCGAACCACCGGTCACCGATTTATTATCCGCCGGTTTTTCGGCTTGGGCAGCAGCGGCGCTCACAGGAGGTTCAAGCGGGCCGCGTCGCCCGCAGCCCGCCACAGCCAGTGCCAGCATCAAAACCATTATCCATTGGCGGCTCATCTGATCCCCCTCACGCGCGGCGCGTTGTATCCAGACCCATTCATTCCACATTACAGCCGAAGAAGAAAGGTTAGCCGAGCTTTTTCAGCCAGATTTTGGCTTGTTTCTTCACATTTGCTGGTGCGGTGCCGCCATAGGAGGTGCGGCTGCGCACCGATTTCTCGACGCCCAACACCGCAAACACCGCGTCAGTGATGCGCGGTTCAACTGTGTGCATCTCATCCAGCGACAGCTTTTCAAGGCCCTTGTTCTGGGCGGAGGCCAGACCCACCAGCCGCCCCGTGACATGATGTGCCTCGCGGAACGGCATTTTCAATTCG
>DAIMHB010000243.1:0-4091 GCA_036723545.1 Beijerinckiaceae bacterium | reverse complement strand
GGCCCTTTATTTCAAACGCATTGCCTCCACCATCACGGATCCCTATCAGATTTTAGGCAACACCAAGCTCACTCAGGTCATTCAAACCGCACTGGGTATGCCCAGCGTTGCCTCCGGCTCGGCAAACGCCCTCGACAATCAGGCGAGCGCCATTAAAACAGCTCTGAATGGCATGAAAGACCTGCAGAACCCGACCAAGGTCAACCAGCTGGCCCAGCGGTTCACCGCCAATTATGATATGCAGAATGCCTCGACCACAACATCAAACGCGGATATTTTGTTTGGCGGCAGCTCAGGCTATGGGGTGAGTGAGTCCCTGCTGGAGAGCATTCAGAGCCTCACACTCGGGGGGTGAAGCTGCCGGGCGGGCGCGAGGCGGGCCATGGTGAAGGCATCAACAAGGTCACAGCCACGCCGCGCAAAGGCCTTGTGCCGTCCCTCAATATCAAATCCGAATTTTTTATATAAATATATGGCGTGATCATTGTCACAAAACACCAGAAGCTCGACACGATTCAGCCGCAGCAGAAGATCCGCTGTCGCCAGAATGGCGGTGAGCAACAGCGAGCCTATGCCACGGCTTTGCAAGGCGTCATGGACAAACAGGCTCAGCAAGCCGACATGGCTCTGGTCGCCCCGTTTGGGAAAAAGTCCGGCATAGGCAATGGCCTTATCCGCAAGCGTGGCAACAATTTCAAAATTCGCCGCAGCATGTGCCGCAAAGCGACTTTCAATATCTTCCGGTGTGTGAAAAGGCTCTGTCACCACGCCATAACGGCAACGGGGCTGGGTGAACACCTCAAACAAAGCCTCGGCATCGCGGCTGTCGCGCGGGCGAATGGCAAAATTTTTAAAGTCCGGCTGAACATAAATTTTATGGAACAGCGACACGTGATCCTTCTGAATATCATACTCTGGCATTCCACATCCCATTCCTGCCTTTATGCGCGTTCAGACTAGCCTGGCGCCGGAGTGAGCCGGCAGTCTGGCCCCTCATGGCTCTCGGGTTTTGAACATTGATCAGAGAGCTTGCGCCAATCTGACGCGCGTGGCGGCAGACAGCCCCGCCGTGCCGGCACCGGCCAGTTTCCGGATTTCTGATCAGCCTGAGGCAAGATTGACGCGCAATGGTTAACCATCACAGTGAACGGAGTGTTCCATGAACAATGATATTGTTGAAGGCCTGCAAAAAATCCGCGATCAGGTGTTTGAGCGCCTGCAGCTCAATCCGGAATATCGCGCTCTGAGAGCCATTGATAAAACCATCAATGATATTATTGCCATTGCGGAAATGCCCACGGCCCGTCCTGTGACCATGAGCCCGCACACATCGCGGCGCGAAGCGGAAGACCAGAATATGGCCGCCGAAACGGTGTTTGCCGCGCCGCGTCCGGCAGCAGCCAAAGTCAGCGCCGCACCCTTGTTCCCAGCGCATAGAGTGGCATAAGCCCAATCACTTGCCTCAAGTCTCATGCCATATGAAAACCGGTATTCCACAGAGAGGGGCCCTGCCCAAGGCTGCGCCCTCTCAAACACAGTTTTGCCCTTCGGCACACCCGTTCTGAACCCCAAAAAAGCGATATTTACGGCGTCAGCGCGCTGATCGTGCCATGATTGGTGACAACAACCCAGTTGGTACCGCGCTGTTCAATGGCCGTCACCTCATGGCCGCCATCAAGATGTGAGCCGACCCTGACTTCGGTAAAACCACGCCGCCCCTCCAGCACCGCCGTACCCTTACCCGCAATCACCAGTGAATAGCCCTCCACCTTACCGGCACTCTCAGGCGTCGGCTTGGCGGACACTGTGCCCAAAGGTGTCAGATCCAGCGCCACAGACGGAGCGGCAGAAGCGGTAATCTCGGGTTTTTGCACAGGCAGGGCCGAAACAATCGGCTGTTTCCAATAGAGCACATCATAAGAATAATCATGCGGTTGTGGCGCGCGTTCATGGTCTTGAACATTGCGATAGACCATGGATATGGCAAAAGTTGTGCTGCCCAGCGCCAGAGTGACGCCATAGGCGGTGATCATCTTGTCGGAACCGGCCAGCTCCAGCAGGCTGAGGCCGATCAGCGCACCGGCCACGGATCGCTTTCTGGCCTGCGCGGACCCAGGCTGTGGCGGGACAGGCCTGGCCGGCATATGTTTTTGGGGTTTATGCGGTGCAGAGGTCATTTCATCACCTCGGATTTGGTGAAAAAGTTCAGCTCTTCCATGGCAATGTCCTTGACGACATCGGCTTTCATCCGCGCATTGGCCAGTTTGATCAGCTGTTTGACAAAATTGTCAATATTATAGGCTTCAAGATGGCGGAAATCGAGCTGCGGGTCGGAATAGAGCAGGCGGAACGCATCTTCAAAAATATAGGTTTCGGGCGGAATTTTCTGGTCTTTTGCCAGTTTGGCATCAAGGGTCAGGCCCATACGGGCTACAACATAGCCCTGCAGGGTGCCCTCGGCAATTTTAGGCACAGAAACCGTATCCATCTTGCGATATTCCGTTTCGATTTTTGCCTCTGCCGCAGGTTCAGGACGCAGCATATAAAACCCCGTGCCCAGAACCGCGCCGGCCACAACCACACCCATCCACAGGCCCAGCAAGATTGTCCGTATCATGACCTGCGCCCCTTCCGGATCAGCGAATATGTGCCATCGGACTCCGCCTCGGACATGGCGCGCGTCAATATGGCGGCAATTTCCTGCACGGCGGAGAGATGAATGTGCAGAAGCTCACCATTGCGGCGCAATTTGCTGCGCAGCGTGCCGGATATGCCCTGCCAGAGCGGATGATCATAAAAGGACTCGAAACTGCGGGAGCAGCGGTTCAAATCCAGCAAAGCCAGCCGCTTGCGCTGATTGAACTCATCGCAGCGGCTCATGTCATGCCGGAGCAGCGCTTCGGTTTCCTCGTCGATCAACTGCTCAAGACGGGCAAGAATTTGCTTCAGCCCGTTAAAAATAAGCGATGGATCGGCGGCGGGTTCAGGCGTGCTCATCATGGTTCAGCCTTGCGTCAGAGACGTCGGATGCGGATAATGCGGCGCAAGACGGGCCGCCAAGCCAATGCCGCCGCGCTTGGCCACCGCCTCGCCAATATATTGCGCGCTCAAGGATTGCCACATTTCACCCGCCATGCCTTTGCCATAGACCGCCTCATTGTCTCTGGGCAGCATCAGGCCGATGAAGTTTCCCAGAATAAAAGCTTCAAATTTTTGCAGGCCGGACTGGGCACCCTGCGGCATGGGATGGTCATGAAGATTGTCCAGCCCCGCCCGCATCGCCGCCACGCTGTTTGTGCCTGCGGCGATGACGTCACCCTGCGCAAGATAATGGCCAAAATCGGCATCCGCCCCGTCGGGCGCTGCGGTTTTTGCCAGATTGTCCAGCCGCTCCAGCGCCACTTTCCGGCGCGCCGGATCAGCCGCATTGGCGACATCAAGCACAAGATCTGAAACGGTAAGAACGGACACTGAAGATAACCTGAGCCGGTGAGGATAGTTTGAGCCTAATGTCTCAAGCTGGATCGAGGCTTGTATCGGGCCGCTGCGCAATCTGATCGATAATATCATCGAGAGCGTTGCGCTCGGCCTCCACCTGTACAAGCCCGTCATAACGCTGCATCAGCCGCTGGCTTTGCTCCAGCTTGTGCGACATGCTGCGCAGATCGGCCTCTTTCAGAATTTTGACCTCTCTGGCCTGCGCCAGCCGTACATGGCCCGAACGCGATTGCTGGTGCAGAACCTCGCCATAAGCGCCTGCACCCATCGACTCATGGGTCAGAGCCGCATTCAGAGCCTCCATCCGCATATGGGCAGCCTCGACGATCCGGCTGGCCTGCGCAACATGCAGCTGATGCAGCACATGCTGGCTTTCCCGCACTTTCAACAGCCGCTTTGCCATGGCCAGACGACGATCCGCATCCATGATTACCCCCGCAGCCAGTCCGAAAAGCCCAGCATGAACAGGTCCAGACTCTGGGCAATGGTGAAATAAACCAGCATCAGCCCCAGCGCGACCACCAGCGGCGTCAGAATAAAATACACCGGAATATTGGGAACGAGTTTGTTGAGCAGGCCGGAAATCAGATTGA
>DAIMHB010000242.1:0-4114 GCA_036723545.1 Beijerinckiaceae bacterium | reverse complement strand
GCCGACATGCTCAAAATAATTCGAACGGCGGAAGCTGTATTTCTCGCGGATCGGCTCGCCGTCCTTCACTTTCTGGTGATTTTCATTGAGCAGCACATCCGGCTTGTCGAGTTGTTCCTCGGTGAGGGCATAGCCTTGGGGGGCGAACCAGTTCGGGCGCTCCCAGCCATAAACCGAGCCAAAGACTGCGCCCAGCGCCTTCATGCGCTCATAGCAGGGGGCGGTTTTCAGCGGGCGGCAGGCCCCGCGCTCCTCATCGGGATAATGAATGGTGAAGACCGAATCATAGGCCTCCTCATTCTTTTCCTTGAGGTAGCCGCGTGTGGCATAGGGGCCGAACCGGCGCGGATCAACGCCCATCATATCAACGGAGGGTTCGCCCTCGACAATCCATTCGGCCAGTTGCCAGCCCGCGCCGCCTGCAGCGGTGATGCCAAAGCTATGGCCTTCATTCAGCCAGAAATTCGGCACGTCCCATGCCGGGCCAATAATGGGCGAGCCATCCGGCGTATAGGCAATGGCGCCATTATAAACCTTCTTGATGCCGACCTCGCCAAAGGCGGGCACCCGCACCATGGCGGTTTCAATATGGGGGGCGAGACGGTCCAGATCTTCCTGAAACAGCTCATATTCCGACTGGTCGCTGGGGCCATCGACATAGCAGGCCGGTGCGCCCTTTTCATAGGGGCCGAGCAGCAGACCGCCATTTTCCTCGCGCATATACCAGCTTGAGTCCGATTCGCGCAGCACACCCATTTCCGGCAGACCGGCAGCCTTGCGCGCCACGATCTCCGGATGCGGTTCGGTGACAATATATTGATGCTCGACCGGAATGACCGGAATGTCCAGCCCGACCATTGCGCCGGTCTTGCGGGCGAAGTTGCCTGTGCAGGAAACGACATGTTCGCAGGTGATGTCGCCCTTGTCGGTTTTCACCACCCAGCTATTGCCCACGCGCTCTATCGCGGTGACTGTGGTGTTGCGGTAAATCTCAGCGCCCATGGAACGGGCGCCTTTGGCCAGCGCCTGCGTCAGGTCGGCGGGCTGAATATAGCCATCCTCCTCATGCTGGATTGCGCCCAACAAACCCTCGGTATTGCACAGCGGCCAGATCTCTTTCACCTGATCCGGGGTCAGCACATTGACCTTGACGCCAATGGTTTCAGCCACGCCCTTATAATACATATATTCGTCCCAGCGGTCCTTGGTGCGGGCGAGACGAATGTTGGAAACCGTTTTCAAACCAACGGATTGGCCGGTTTCCGCTTCCAGCGTTTTATACAAAGCCACCGAATATTTATGAATTTGGCCCACCGAATAAGAGAGGTTGAACAGCGGCAGCAGACCGGCCGCGTGCCATGTCGAGCCGGAGGTCAGTTCCTTGCGCTCCACCAATACAACATCGCTCCAGCCCTTCTTGGCCAGATGATACAGTGTCGAAACACCAACGACACCACCCCCGATTATGACTACGCGCGCCTGACTCTTCATTTGCGATCCACCCTCATGAAAACACCATTATGATTGCACCTGACTTGCGACATCACACAACATAAAACGACATTGATCTGTCCGTCTACGTCAGACGGGCGGGGTGCGGAATGCTATCCAAAGAGCATATCAACATTTACGAGGCCGCGATGACCGAGGATATTGCACATACGCCCACTGAGACACGCAGTGCCGAGCCAAGACGTGGCCGCGACGCCCGCCGTTCAGCCCGTTCTGCCCGCTCCGGCCTGTCCATTCCTTATATTTCGCGTGCGCTCGCGCCGGTGAACATTCTCTCTGAAGAGTCCCTTGCCATTATCGAGCATAATGCCGAAACCCTGCTGGAGCAGGTGGGGCTTGAGTTTCGTGACTATCCGCGCGCTCTGGCGCTGTTTCGCGCTGCCGGTGCTGATGTTAAGGGCGAGCGCGTGCGCTTCCCGCGCGGATTGGCCAAGAAACTCGCCTCAACTGCGCCGTCGCAATATATTCAGCACGCCCGCAATCCGGAGCGCAATGTGCAGATCGGCGGCAATGCCACGGTCTTTGCGCCCAATTATGGCTCACCTTTCGTGCATGACATCGACAAGGGCCGCCGCTATGGCACGATCGAGGATTTCCAGAATTTTGTGAAACTGGCCTATTCTTCGCCCTATATTCACCATTCCGGCGGCACGGTGTGTGAGCCGGTGGATCTGCCGGTCAACAAGCGCCATCTGGAGATGGTTTATGCCCATATGCGCCTGTCCGACAAGCCGTTCATGGGCTCTGTCACCGCGCCGGAGCGGGCGCAGGACACCGTCGATATGTGCGAAATTCTGTTCGGCAAGGAATTTATCCAGCAGAACACTGTCTGCACCAGCCTGATCAATGCCAATTCGCCGCTGATCTGGGACAATACCATGCTGGGCGCAGCGGATGTTTATGCCTCGAACAATCAGGCCTGTATCATCACGCCATTCATTCTGGCGGGCGCGATGAGCCCTGTCACTGTGGCTGGCACGCTGACACAGGTTCTGGCCGAGGTGCTGGCGGGCACGGCCTTCTGCCAGCTGGTGCGCCCCGGTGCGCCGGTAATTTTCGGCACATTCGTCTCCACACTCTCCATGCAGTCCGGCGCGCCGACATTCGGCACACCGGAGGCTTCGCTGGCGATTTATGGCGCGGCGCAGCTGGCGCGGCGCATGAACATGCCGTTCCGTTCCGGCGGCTCGCTCTGTGCGTCCAAGCTGCTCGATGCGCAGGCGGCCTATGAAAGCGCGCAGACCTTAACGCCCACCCTCATGGCGGGAACCAATTTTGTGCTTCATGCCGCAGGCTGGATGGAAGGCGGCCTGTCCGCATCCTATGAAAAATTCATGCTGGATTTTGACCAACTGGGCGCCATGCATGTTCTGGCCAAGGGCATTGATATGTCCGAAAATGGTCAGGCGATGGAGGCCTTCACGCAGGTTGAGCCGGGCGGGCATTTTCTGGGCTGCGCCCATACGCAGGCCAATTTTGAAAATGCCTTCTATCGCTCTTCACTGGCCGACAACAATTCGGTGGAGCAATGGCAGGCCGAAGGCTCGCTGGATGCCGCCCAGCGCGCCAATAAGGCCTGGAAAAAAGCCCTTGCCGATTATGAGGCACCCATGATTGATCCGGGCACAGATGAAGCCCTGCGCGACTTTGTTGAGCGTAAAAAAGCCAGTATGGAAGATAAGAGCTATTGAGTGCGGGTGGGTTTTACAGTCGCAAACCATTTAACCTTTAGTCTTCCCAAATATGTCCGGAGCCATTAAGAACGCTCCAACACTGGAGCTTTCTATGCCTGACAATGGTCTGCCTTTTGATGATATTCGTGCCCTTCTGCCCTTGATGCCGGAGGCGGATACCGCTTCTGTGGCCGCTGTGCGTGAGCGCGATGCGCAGCTCACCAAGCCGCCGGGTGCGCTTGGCCGTCTGGAAGACATTGTTGAATGGCTGGCCGCATGGCAGGCCAAAGCCAAGCCGACACTTCAGCGCCCGCTGGTGGCGGTGTTTGCGGCCAATCACGGCGTGGTGGCGCAGGGGGTTTCGCCCTTTCCACAATCGGTGACAGCCGCCATGATGGCCAATTTCAAAAATGGCGGCGCCGCCATCAACCAGATTTGCGCCACTTATGACATTGGCCTCAAAGTGTTTGACCTTGCGCTGGATATTCCCACTCAGGACATCACTCAGGATGCCGCTATGGATGAAAAATCCTGCGCCGCAACCATGGCCTTTGGCATGGAGGCGCTGGCGGGCGGCACAGATGTGCTTTGCCTTGGCGAAATGGGCATTGGCAATACAACCGTGGCGGCGGCGATTTATCATGCGCTTTATGGCGGCGCGGCCAGTGACTGGGTGGGCCGTGGCACCGGTGTGGATGATGCGGGCCTCAAGCGCAAGGCCGATGCGGTGGCCCGCGCCGTGGCTTTGCATAAAGACCACCTGCAGGACCCGCTGGAGGTGCTGCGCCGTTTGGGTGGGCGCGAGATTGCGGCCATGGCCGGCGCTATTCTGGCGGCCCGCTTGCAGCGTGTGCCGGTGGTGCTGGACGGATTTGTGGTCTGTTCCGCCGCTGCCATTCTTCATGCGCTGGACCCGGCCTGTATAGACC
>DAIMHB010000241.1:0-4151 GCA_036723545.1 Beijerinckiaceae bacterium | reverse complement strand
GCCTCACTCTGCACCAATTTTACGCTGTAGTTAGCCTGTCGCGCCCATTTTTTTGGTTACGCGGCGGCGGCGTTGCTGGCCCAAACCCATTTCCTTCGCGAGGGCCGAGCGCGCCTTGGCATAATTGGGCGCAACCATCGGATAATCCGTCGGCAGGCCCCATTTTTCACGATATTGCTCGGGCGAGAGATTATATTGCGTACGCAAATGACGCTTCAGAGACTTGAAACGTTTCCCGTCTTCGAGACAAATCAAATAGGTATCCGTAATGGATTTCTTGGGCGAAATGGCTGGCTTGGGAGCCTCAACGACGACAGCAACTGGCTCAGCAGAATTCAACCGGGACAATGCATTATGCACATCATTGATCAGCGCTACGAGGTCACCAACAGGCACCGAATTATTGCTGACATAAGCAGAGATAATATCGACCATGTGCTCCATATACGCATCCGTGCTTGGGGTTTGTAACATAACTTCCGCTCCAACTTTAAATTATTTAAAAATTAAATCTATTGTTAAAATTTAAATTTTTAATTCCGAAGTACCCAGAATCAAAATACACTTTACTCATTACCAATATTTAAAAAATATATCATATCACCACACTTATCAAGTGTAATTTATATAAGCTGCCAAATTGAGCGTCAACGCGCACTCTATCCTTGTGTTTACTCATGGTCGCAACCCATAAAAATCAAATGATTTCTTGCCTCTAACCCGTATAAAAGATATGGCAGTCCATGCACATTCCTTAAGCAGATATCGATGAAAATATTGAAAAATATCATAAATCCAGGACATTCTTCCGAGTGGAATATGAAAATTCCCGCCACACTGAACCCCTGTCCTTCAAAAGTCTGCATAAAAAACAATCTCGCTGCACGACGAAAAATTGCAACTCTTTAAAAAAAGCGATCACATTCATGTCCGAAATTCCAAATATTGATCCGCGTGAAACCGAAAAAATCTTCTGTTCGGCAACACCGCCCGCCATTGAGCAGCGCCCTGTCCTGCGTCATTGGCATGGCGAGACGCTCGTGGATTGCTATGACTGGCTGCGGGCCGCGAATTGGCAGGAGGTTTTACAAAAACCGGCGCGGCTGCCGCGTGAAATCCGCAAAATTATTGATGAGGAGAATATTCACGCTGACAAAGTGCTCGCCAATACGCGAAAACTGCAACGCACCCTTCTCAAAGAGTTAAAATCGCGTTTGGAGCCCGATGAAGCCGATGTGCCCATGCCCGATGGTGACTATGCCTATTATTGCCGTTTTCGTGAGGAGGGCCAGCATAGTCTTTACTGCCGCATGGCCCGCAATGGCCCCGAGACAACCGAGGAAATTCTGCTCGATGGCGACCAGCTTGCCGCGCATCATGCCTTTTTTGACATCGGAGACGCCTGCCACTCGCCTGATCATCGTCTGATGTGGTGGAGTGCAGACCTGCAAGGGTCGGAATTTTACACATTGCATATTCGCAACCTTGCAACGGGCCGAGATTTGCTTACCGCGCAAAGTCTGCCTGAAACGATTGAAGCCACAGACGGACAGGCCGTGTGGGATTGCGCCGCTCAGTCCTTATATTATGTGCGGATGGATGAAAATCACCGCCCGATGCAGGTCTGGCGGCACAGACTGGGCACAGCACCGGATCAGGATGAACTGATTTTTGAAGAACAGGATCCGGCCTGGTTTGTCTCGATAGAACCCAGCGCCGAAGGGCATCACGCCATTATCACGGTCAAAGACCATGATTCGACCGAATGTCATCTGCTTGACCTGCGCATGGAAGCGGCACAGCCCCAGCAGATCGCACCCCGTCAAACGGGCTTGCGCTATGCGGTTGAACCCAGAGGCGACCAGCTTTTTATCCACACCAATCAGAACGGGGCCGATGATTTCAAAATTATGGTTGCGCCTCTGCACCATCCTGAGCCGCAGAACTGGCAGGAGCTGATTGCGCATCGCCCCGGCTGCCTGATCGTGTCCATGTCGGTCTATCAGGATTTTTTGCTGCGGCTTGAGCAGGAGAATGGCCTGCCACGCATTAAAATTTACACCTTCGCCGAGGGGAGCGAACATCAGATTGATTTTGACGCCGAGGCTTACGCGCTTGACCTTGAGGATATGTTTGAATTTGACACGAACATCATTCGGTTTGTCTATTCATCCATGACCACGCCGCATGAAACCTATGATTATCATGTGAAAACCCACACACGGCTGCTGCGCAAACGCCAGAGGGTTCCCAGCGGGCACATTCCAGAAAATTATGTCACCAAGCGGGACTTTGCCACGGCGCCAGATGGTGAACAGGTGCCTGTCACCCTGCTCTATCACAAGGACTGCACATTTCCGGCACCTGTATTGCTCTATGGATATGGTGCCTATGGCCATGACTTGTCCGCCGATTTTTCCACCAACAGGCTGTCTCTGGTCAACAGAGGCTTTATCTATGCCCTTGCCCATGTGCGGGGCGGCACGGACAAGGGCTGGAGCTGGTACAAACAGGGCAAGCTCACGCATAAAACCAATACATTCACCGACTTTATCGCCTGCGCGCATCATCTGATCGGGGTGAAGCTGACACAAGCCGGTGACATAGTGGCGCTTGGCGGCAGCGCGGGCGGCATGTTGATGGGCGCGGTGGCCAATATGGCCCCGCAGCTCTTTGCCGGCATTGTTGCGGATGTGCCCTTTGTCGATGTGCTCAATACAATGATGGACGACACATTGCCGCTCACCCCTCCCGAATGGCTGGAATGGGGCAATCCTATCAAAGACATAACGGCATTCAACCGGCTGAGGGCCTATTCGCCCTATGACAATATAAAGCCGCAGGCCTATCCGCCGATTCTGGCACTGGCCGGGCTGACGGACCCGCGCGTAACCTATTGGGAACCGATGAAATGGGTGGCAAAATTACGCGCCACCATGACAGGCGGTGGGCCGGTTCTGCTCAAAACCAATGTCGAAGCCGGACATGCGGGGGCCAGTGGTCGTTTTGACCAGCTGGAGGAAATTGCGCTGATTCAGGCGTTTGCTCTGGCCGTCTGCGGTCTCATCCGCCCTGAGGCGGCAGGGTAGCGGACTGATCCTGACCCTGCTCAATAAAGGCGCGGAGTTCCGCCATGGAGCCAAATCTGAAAATGCCATGTTCATTTTCAGCCTCGACCGACCCGTCAGAATACATGGCATAGGATGTGCCCGCCGCTTCATACCGGCCCACAACACTGGGCTCATGCACAAGCGGCTCGGACTTGACGGGATCGGGCAGTGCGGTTTGCACAGTCGCGGCCTTTGTCCGGTCTGGCGGAGCAATTTCAGGCTTTGGCGGTTCCTGCGGCTTGACCGCAGCATCCGGCATGACCGGCATGAAAGGCTTCTGTCTGGGCAGGCCAGCACCGGGAGGCGTATAGGACACAGCGACTGACGGCACCTCGACAACGGGCTTGGCCGCAACAGACTGTGGAGCCGCTGCAGCATTTTCAGCGCGTGCCTGCAATGGCGCAGAGACTTGCGGCTCCTTCAGGTCTGAAATCGCCACTTCCAGCCAATCCAGCGAGATACGATCCTCGGCGCTCAGCGCAGGTGGCGTCACTGCGGCGCTGGTCTTATCCTCAACCGGCACAGGCTGCGGCGGTTGTTTGGACACATCCGGCATGGCGGGTGCAGAGCGGCCTTGAGCCTGAGGCAGGGACACAGCAACAGGCGCATCCGCAATGGGCAATTCGGCCTCTGCGGCTTCTGGCTGCACCTCGTCGTCCGGCTGTTCATCATCAGGCAAAAAACCATCCTCAACGGCAAGAGACTGGGTTGCGCCTTTGAGCAAACGAACAATTTTGCCGAGCTGTAATGTCAGAATACCAATGGCGATGACAATGATCCCCGCCGAAACCAAGCCCATTCCCGCAATGACAGCGGTCCAGCCGCGCTCAATCTGAATATAATCCAGCCCGGAATAAGCATAAACAGCGCCCAGAGCCGCGGCAATACTGCCCATGGCGATAACCAACCAACCCAAACCCGCCTCCAGAATTTATAACAAAGTCACAAGCCCGTGTTTCCCAAGGGTTAAATATGTGCCAATTTTGTGAAATTGACCAGAACAAATGTTTTGAAGGAAAAAATCATTTGTAAAGCCGCAAC
>DAIMHB010000240.1:0-4159 GCA_036723545.1 Beijerinckiaceae bacterium | reverse complement strand
TTGCAGCGCGGCGGCAGATGTATCGGTCTGGCTGCGCAGGTCGGAAAGTTCAGCGTCGGACAGGTCCTTGCGCGTGAGAGCAGCTTCCACCTGTTCCAGCACCAGCTTGGCGCTGTCCATCCGCGTCTGCACAGGTTCAGGCTTGGTCTGGGCAAAGCCGGAGGCAGGCACCAGAGCGCTCATGGCAAGGAGGCACAGCATCACAACCATGGAAAGGGTGGAGTTCAAGCCTGCCTGAGATTTCATGCCAGAATATCCCTCATAAGCTGTGCCTGTATTGCATAATGCGCATTGGCCTGATTCGCCAAGCTACTGTGAAGCATCAGAACAAGGTTGCAATAGGGCAGACCCGCTTTTTGGGCTAAGTGTCCAGCAAAAATCCGGCCTGCAAAGGATCATCCGCCTCAAGACTAAACTGTGCCGTGCCGGAATAAAAGGCGCGCCCCGCCACCTGCACATGCACCGCCGGACGGCCATGAAACTGCGTCAAACGTGTCGCCATGCCGGTAAAGGCATCCTGCGTCGGGCCGGAAATCTGCCGCTTCTGGCCTATCGCCAGCCGTCCGGTCAAAACATCCAGCGCCATGCGCGCTGTGACACCGGAGCCGGTGGGCGAACGGTCAATCTGGCTTTCGCCAAACAGGCAAAGATTGCGCGACGGCGCAGCGGGCGCGGCATCATCGGTCAGAATAACACCATAGAGAAAGGACAGATCGGCATCGCTCGGGTGCTGCGGCGTAAAGGCATGGCGCGCGGCGGCAAAAACCTCTGTCGCGGCAGCAATGAGGCGCGGCAGCCCCGCCTCAAACGACAGGCCCAGTTGCCCGGCCGAGAGAATTGCATAATAAGCGCCGCCAAAAACAATATCGCACCGGACGCTGCCAAAATGCGGCAGATCAAGCTGAAGTCCGGTCTTTTCAATATAGGCCGGCACGCTTTCAAAAGCTGTGCCGGTGACACGGCCCTGATCAAGGCTAACCTCAACCTGCACCAGCCCGCAGGGCAGTTCGAGGCCGAATTTCGCACGTGTGCCATCATGCGGCACCTGCCCGCTGTCCACGGCCCAGCGGCCAATGGCGATTGTGGCATGACCG
Source organism: Beijerinckiaceae bacterium (assembly GCA_036723545.1). Lineage (GTDB taxonomy): Bacteria > Pseudomonadota > Alphaproteobacteria > Rhizobiales > Beijerinckiaceae > JANXSV01. The sequence continues at coordinate 3,065 of DAIMHB010000240.1, read as the reverse complement.
CACATGGTGGAATAGCCCGAAGCATGGCAGAACAGAGCGGCAATATCCGCGCCCGCAAGGCTGGGGCGCACCGGAATCACCCCATACATGCCGGCATGGCCGCGCGGTTCGTGCATCAGCAGGGTGCGCAGATGGTCATAATGCGCAAGCGCATCACGGCGCTTGTCAAGAATGGTTGCGCCCTCAAGCTCAGGATAACCCTTACCGAAAATACGCACCGGCTCACCGGCTGTGTGCATATCAATCACATGAAGAACAGGCGAGGGAATCATGTTCAAAGCCTTATTTCACCAGCACAAATGCGTTGATAGAGCACATCCGTCAGTGGCCGGAATGTGCGTGCGGCTGCATCGGCCACATAGAGCGGGTCCTGCACCTGTGCAGGGTTGAAGCCTTCTCTGACCAGATCCACCTTGCGGTGTTTGAATGTGCCTGTCACGTCCATCTCGGCACAAAAGCGCAGAAACACCGGGCGGGCAAATTCAGGCAGATTATCCGCCAGATGACGATAAAAGGCCGCAAAATCAAATGTCTCGATGGAATGGATAATCAGAACCGCCATGCCGGCACGCCCATCCATGCCCGGCACCTTGACGCCATAAATATTGGCCTCGCGCAGGCCGGCAAAGCCGGTGATCGCCTCCGACACCTGCGATGTGGCCACATTCTCGCCCTTCCAGCGATAAGTATCGCCAATGCGGTCGATAAAATAATAATAGCCCTGTTCGTCCTTGCGCATCAGGTCGCCGGAGCGGAACCACAGATCACCGGGCTTGAACACATTGCGCAGAATTTTTTTCGACGAGGCCTCCTCATCGGCATAGCCCTCGAAGCGGGCGGCAGGCTTATCGGGATCATTGAGAATCTGGCCCAAGATTTCACCCACCACATGGGGCGGACATTCAATGCAATGACCCTCGGCATTGCGCACCGGCTGTTCATTTTCCACATCAAACTGCACAATTTTAATAATGAACTTATGCTCCAGCCATTTGGGAATACGCCCCACCGCGCCCGGTTTTGAGTCAAAATTGAACAGAACCACATTGCCTTCGGTAGCAGCATAAAATTCGCGGATAGCCGGAATTTTAAACCGCTCCTGAAAGGCCGTCCACACATCGGGCCGCAGGCCATTGCCATAACAAATACGGATTTTATGCTGATGATCGCTGGGGGCGGGCGGCGTATTGAGCAGATAGCGGCACAATTCGCCAATATAACAAAACATGGTGCAATCATGACGGATGACATCGGCCCAGAAATCCCGGGCTGAGAATTTCTCACGGATAACACAGGCCCCGCCCACGGTGAGCACCGCGCCCGGTGCCGTCACCCCGCCCACTGTATGATAAAGCGGCAGGCAGTCATACATCCGGTCTGTTGCTTTGGCGCCGGTCACCGCCGAATAGCCGTGCATGGCCAGTTGCAGGCGATAATGGTTGATATTGGCGGCTTTCGGCATTCCCGTGGTGCCGGATGTATAAATATAAACGCATTTGTCATTGATATGCAGCGGCACGCGCTCGGAGGGGGCGAGATTGTCGCGCGCAAATGTCTCGATCTCCTCGTCAATCCGCTCATAAACCGGCGTTTGGCCATGCACAACAATCCGGATACCGGCATTGAGCATCGCAATGGCGCTTTCCAGCTGGGGCAGCAGTGACGCATCGACGATAATGATTTTGGCCTTCACCACATTGATGCAATGGGCGAGCGGCGCCCCAAACAGATTGGTGTTGAGCAGGGCCGTCACCCCGCCGACCTTGGCCATGCCAAGCCATATGCTTAAATATTCCGGCCTGTTGGGCATGAGCAAAGCCACAACATCGCCTTTTTGCAAATGATGGGCGCGGGCCCAGCGCGCATAAAGATTGCTGCGCCCGTTCCACTCCCGATAGGTGAAGGTTTCCCGCTCCGAAATCAGCGCGACGCGGTCCTGATAGGTTTCCGCCAGCTTTTCAGCCAGATCACGGATGGTATAGGTCGGGTTTTTGATAATGGGCAAGGTGCGCCGCAGGGTGCGGGAAAAGCCGGTGAGATAGGCCCATTCGCTTTTAAGGCGTGCCAGCATGGACGCTGATGTCCTGACCACAGATAAATTCAACGCGCCTGCCTCCCCATGCCTCAGGATGTCGGAAGATTGCTGCCAGATCAAGACCGCGAATGAGGTGTTTATGCCAGCAAGCCACCACTTTGCATTTTCAGCGGATTATTGGCAAAACTGTCCGCATCCGCCGTATCAGTTACCGGAGTGCCGGTGAAGGCCGCCCATGTCGCCTCGATGGTTGCCGGATCCATATTCTGCACGATAAAAACAATGCGGGTTTGATGATCCGCGTCCGGCCATTGCGCCAGGCGCACCGGCGGATGAAAAATATGCTGCACGGCATGAATCACCAGCGGTGATTCGGGTTGGTCGCTCATTTTGAGGATACCCTTGACCCGCAGCAGGTTTGGCCCGTGCAGCGCCCGCAGCAGTTGGGTGAAAATATCAAAGCTGGCCGGTGAAATGGCCGCATCCGAGGTCAGACAAAAGGCGCGGATCTGCGCATTATGGCGGTTGACGTCATGATGATGGTGGTGATGGTCTTTCAGAGCCTCGGCATTGAGCCAGCGCCGCACATCCGGGCTTTTGGTTTCCGGATTGTAAAGGCCCGCATCCAGCAGTTGCGGGGGTGTGGCGTCCTTGGCCTCCACCCGCCGCGCGGTGGGGTTGAGGCTGGCAATCGCTGCGGCAAGCTCCTGCGAGAGAGGGGCAAGATCGGTTTTAGTCAGCACAATGCGGTCCGCGACAGCCACCTGCTTGCGCGCTTCAATATGCTGGCTGAGCGTGGCAAGACCATTGACGGCGTCCACAAGTGTCACCACAGCGCCGAGCCTGAAGTGCAGCAGCAGCAGCGGATGCGCCATAATGGTTTGCAGGATCGGCGCCGGATCCGCCAGACCGGTCGTTTCCAGAATGATCCGGTCTATATGAGGAATTTCGCCGTTTTTGCGCCGCTCGATCAGGCTTTCCAATGTGCTGGCCAGATCGCCGCGAATGGTGCAGCACAGGCAGCCAGAAG
>DAIMHB010000239.1:0-4171 GCA_036723545.1 Beijerinckiaceae bacterium | reverse complement strand
AGGGGGGGCAGCTTGGCCGCATCGCCATGCATCAGGCGTTCAGCATAACGGCTGATCATGTCACGGCTGGCCTGCACAGGGGTGCGCCCGATCAGCCCGACATGCTCGCCGCCACGCACCAGCATATCGGCCAGCGCCAACCCCAGAATAAGCGCGCAATCGCGCTTTGAACGCAGATTTTGCTGCGAAGCAAAACACATGGAGGGCGACATATCCAGCCACATCCAAACCTTCTGTGCCGCCTGCCATTCGCGCTCTTTCAGCATGATATGGCTGGCGCGGGCCGAACGCCGCCAGTCGATCTGCGCCACCGAATCGCCCAGCCCATAGGGCCGGTATTGCCAGAACTGATCCCCCACGCCGGATCTGCGCCGCCCATGCACACCCTGCAACACGCTCGCCGCAATTTGGCGCGCCGCCAGCGTCAGCGCTGGCATCACTTGGCTGAGCGCCTGCGCCTCAAAGCCGACAGACAAAGCCGCTTCAGCGCTCATCCGATCGCCTTTGCCACAAGCTGCGCGATGATGCTTTCCACACTCTGGCCTTCGGCGCGGGCCGCATAGGTCAGGGCCATGCGGTGTTTGAGCACCGGCTCGGCCAGCGCCGCCACATCGGCCAGCGAGGGCGAAAACCGCCCCTGAAGCAGCGCCCGCGCCCGCACGGCCAGAACCAGCGCCTGCGCCGCGCGCGGGCCCGGGCTCCAGGCCAGCGCCTGCGACAAGGGGCCAGCCCCCGGCCGTGCACTGCGCACCAGATCAAGAATCGCCTCTATAATGCTCTCGCCCAGGGGAATTTTGCGCACAAGCTGCTGAAAGCCGCGTAAATCTTCGGCGGAAATCACAGCCTGCGGCACATAGCTTTGCGCGCCGGTGGTTTCCAGAATGATGCGTCGCTCCGAGTCGCGATCCGGATAGGTGACATCAATCTGCAGCAAAAAGCGGTCAAGCTGGGCTTCGGGCAGTGGATAGGTGCCCTCCTGCTCCAGCGGATTTTGCGTGGCCAGCACATGAAAGGGCTGCGGCAGGTCATGGCGCACACCGGCCACGGAAATATGATGCTCCTGCATGGCCTGCAACAAAGCCGACTGGGTGCGCGGACTGGCACGGTTGATCTCGTCGGCCATCAGCAGCTGCGAAAACACCGGCCCGGGCAGAAAGCGGAAGGCTTTGGCCCCTTGAGCGCTCTCATCCAGCACTTCCGAGCCCAGAATATCGGCGGGCATCAGGTCGGGCGTGAACTGCACCCGGCGCATATCCAGCCCCAGCACCCGCGCCAATGTTTCAACAAGCCGTGTTTTGGCCAGACCCGGCAGGCCCACCAGCAGGCCATGCCCGCCCGCCAGCAACGTCACCAGACTGCGCTCGATCACCTGCTCCTGACCGATCACCACCCGCGCCACCTCAGCCGAGGCCTGCGCCAGCTGTGCCGAAGCCTGTTCAAACTGCATGGTGATCGTGCCTGAATCTTCTATCATACAAACTCCCCGCCCGCCTGCCGGGCTCTTGGCTTTCTCTGCTTCGTTCTTAACTTAGCCTCTGATACAATAATGTCGAATATTTGCAGCAAAGGTTTTAACCTGTCCCCATGACGACACCTGTACCACCGCCTGTCGGCTTCGGTCTTGATCAATTCACCCAAGCGGCACAAACATCAGGCAAGCGCGGCCCCGCGCCGGTGCATTTGTGGACACCGCCCTTCTGCGGCGACATTGACATGCGCATCGCCCGCGACGGCACATGGTTTTACAATGGCTCACCGATTGGCCGTTTGCCGCTGGTGCAGCTGTTTTCCAATATTCTGCGGCGCGAGGGCGATCATTATTTTCTGGTGACGCCGGTGGAAAAGGTCGGCATCCGCGTCGATGATGCGCCGTTTTTCGGGATTCGCATGGCGGTCTCACAGGACAATGGCCAGAGCATCACCCTCACCACGCACACCGAAGAAGAGGTGACCATCGGCCCCGATCATCCTTTGCGCTTTGAGCGTGAGGACGCGGGCGGGCTGAAACCCTATGTGCTGGTGCGGGACAATTTATGGGCACTGGTCAAACGCGCCCTGTTCTATGACCTTGTGGCCTTAGGCGAAACGCGCGATGTGGAGGGAACCACAATGTTCGGCGTGGTGTCACAGGGTGCGTTTTTTGCCATGGCGCCCCTTGCCGAGCTTGAAGACATCACATGACAGACAGCGCCGCCCATCGGGCCACATATCCGGACGCACCGCCTTTTCTGGCTGATTTTCTGCATCGGGTGGCCGCCCGCCTGCCGGAAACCAACAACATCCAGACAGGCGACCACCGGCTGAACATTTCAAGCCCCGACCCTGCCGCTCTGGCCCATGCCAAGCCGGCGGCAGTTCTCATCCCGATCATCCATGGGGGTGAACCGCGCATCGTGCTGACCCAGCGCGCCGCACATTTACGCAATCATTCGGGGCAGATTGCCTTTCCCGGGGGGCGGATGGAGCCGGGCGAAACACCGCAGGCGGCAGCCCTGCGCGAAACCTTTGAGGAAATCGGCCTCTCGCCGGATCATGTCCAGCCGATTGGGGCCATGCGGCCCTATCTGTCGGGCACCGGCTATCTCATTCACCCCATTCTTGGCCTTATCCCCCCTGACATGCCGCTCTCACTCAATCCGGAGGAGGTGAGCGAGACCTTCGAGGTGCCCCTGTCCTTTGTGATGGATGCGGCCAATCATCAGGTGCACAGCCGCCTGTGGAATGGCCAGACACGATATTTCTATGCAATGCCCTATCAGGAGCGTTATATCTGGGGTGTGACCGCCGGAATTCTCCGCGCGCTTTATGAAGGGCTGTACAGCTGACATGGGGCGAATTTTACTTGAAATGCTCGGCGCTTTTACCCTGCCCTTTCTGGCTTACGGGCTGGTTCAGCAGCTCCGACGCCTGCTCTCCATGCCGGAAAAGCAATGGACACGCGATGTCACTCTGATGCTGGCGCTTTTTGGTCTTTTGTCCTGCGCGGCGCTGATTCTGGCGGTGTGGCTGATGTCCGAGCGCAATATGGGGGCCTATCAGCCTGCCCATATTGAAAATGGCCGTATCATTCCCGGCCATATCGACTGACATGACCCATCCGCTCGACGACCCCGACCTGCTCGCTGTTCTGACCGCCTTAAACAAGCATGGTGAGGAGACACGCATTGTCGGCGGCGCGGTGCGCAACTTTCTGTGCGGCCTGCCAATCTCGGACATTGATCTGGCGACCACGGCCCTGCCGCACACCACCATCGCATGCGCCGCAGCCCAGAACTGGCGCACCATTCCCACCGGTCTTGAGCATGGCACCATCACGCTGCTGCTCCATGGCAAGACCTATGAAATCACCACCTTGCGGCAGGATATTGCCACCGATGGCCGCCATGCCAAGGTGGAGTTCGGACGCGACTTTGCCGCCGATGCCCTGCGCCGCGACTTCACCATCAATGCCCTGTCGATGGCGGCGGATGGCACAATTTATGACTACACCGGTGGCAAGGCCGATATAAATGCGCGCAGGGTGCGCTTTATCGGCAAGGCCGAAACCCGAATCCGCGAAGATTACCTGCGTATTTTGCGGTTTTTCCGCTTTTCCGCCACCTATGCCGACCAGTTTGATGCGGAGGCCATTGCCGCGATTGTAGCCACCGGTGATGGTCTTGCCCGCCTCTCGAAAGAGCGCATCGCCAGTGAAGTGTTTAAAATTCTGCGCACGCCCCGCGCCTTTGCGGCGCTGGAACTCATGGGCTGGCTGAATCTCTTACCCAAAATTTTGGGTGGCATCGGCAATCCGGCCCGCGTGCACAAGATGATCGCACTGGAACAGGCACTTGGCGCAGAGCCGGACGCCCTCATGCGGCTTGGCGCTCTGGCGCTGTTTGCCCGCGATGATGTGGCTCGCCTGCGCGACAAATTGCGCCTGTCCAATGAGGCGCAGCAGCGGCTTGAGCAGATGGCGCAAGTCGCGGCGCAATTTCACGCCTCTCTGACCCCGCCGGACAGGGCCACTCTGCAAACCTGTTTGTTTGTGCATGGGCAAAAGGCAGCCCGCGATGGCTTAAGTCTGGCGCAATGCACCAGCGGCGCTTCGGTCACGAGCAGTCTGTGGCTTCAGGCTCATGCCTTTTTACGCGATACGCCGGAACCGCAACTGCCCTTTTCGGGGGCTGAC
>DAIMHB010000238.1:0-4181 GCA_036723545.1 Beijerinckiaceae bacterium | reverse complement strand
CACAATATGCTCCATATCGAGCAGGGCTTGGGGCACCTGCGGCTCATCGGCAAAAACATCAAGGCCCGCGCTTAAAATTTTGCCCTGTTGCAAAGCGGCAATCAGCGCCTGTTCATCAACCACAGAGCCGCGCGCCACATTGATGAGAACGCCGTTCGGCCCAAGGGCTTCCAGAATTTCGGCATTGATCAGATGTTTGGTGGCCGCGCCGCCCGGTGTGATCACCATGAGAATGTCCACCGCTTCAGCCAGCCCCTTCAATGTCGGGTAATAGGCATAGGCCACATCAGCTTGCTGTGTGCGGCCATGATAGGCCAGACCTAACCCGAAAGCCTCGGCCCGTTTGGCAATGGCCTTGCCAATGCGCCCCAGCCCAACAATGCCCATGGTGCGGCCACGCAATGTGGCTGTGAGGTGAAAATTGCCTTTAAGCCAGTGGCCCGCCCGCAAAAACCGCTCGGCGCGCGGCAATTCACGCACTGTGGCCAGCAACAGGCCCATGGCGGTGTCAGCCACCTCCTCATTCAGCACGTCCGGCGTATGGGTGACAATGATATTATGCGCCGCCGCCCAATGTGCATCGACATGATCATAACCAACGCCGAAGCTGGACACGATCTCCAGTGCTGGAAAGCGGCCCATAAAGGCACCGTCAACAGGCTGATGGCCGCCGCCCACCGCAAGGGCACGAATATGCGGCGCGAGCGCGGCAATATCCTCGCCGCTCATCTCCCACATGCGATGGAGGGTCTGCGCGGCAGCAATGCCGTCCATAATCAACGGCATCATAGGTACCGGCATCAAAACATCCATCACACTCTCCCTTTTTGCCTGATTATCGCATAGTTATCGATAACAGCAAGAGTGAGAAGCCGATTTTAAGTCCATTACAAGGCCTTTGCCCGCGCGCGCAGCACATATTTCTGCATTTTGCCGGTGGAGGTTTTTGGCAATTCAGCAAAAATAAAGGTGCGTGGCACTTTGTAGCCCGCCAGATGGCTTTTGCACCATTGGGTGAGCTCCTCAATGCTGGCGCTCAGGCCGGGTTTCAGCTCGATAAAGGCGCAAGGGGTTTCGCCCCATTTTTCGTCCGGACGCGCCACCACTGCCACCGCCTGCACGGCGGGGTGCTTATAGAGCGCATCCTCCACCTCGATGCTGGAAATATTCTCGCCGCCGGAGATGATAATATCCTTCGAGCGGTCTTTAAGCTGAATATAGCCATCGGGATATTTGACGCCCAGATCACCGGAGTGAAACCAGCCGCCACGGAAAGCCTCGGCTGTGGCATGAGGATTTTTGAGATAGCCCTTCATCACCACATTGCCGCGCATCATCACCTCGCCCATGGTTTCGCCATCATTGGGCACGGGCTGCATGGTTTCGGGGTCCAGCACATCCAGCCCTTCCAGCGCCAGATAGCGCACGCCCTGGCGCGATTTTTTGGCCGCCTGCTCATCCAGAGCCAGGCTATCCCACTCGACATTCCATTCATTGACCACCGAGGGGCCATAGGTTTCGGTCAGGCCATAAAGATGGGTGACATGGAAGCCCGCGGCTTTCATCGCGCCCAAAACGGCAGCCGGTGGCGGCGCACCGGCAACAAAAAACGAAACGACATGCGGCAGCGGCTTTTTGTCATCCTCCGGCGCATTGAGCAGAGTGGACATGACAATCGGCGCGCCGCACAGATGTGTCACCTTATGCGCAGCTATGAGGTCAAACATCAGCTTGGCGCGCACCTGCCGCAGGCAGATATGGGTGCCATTGGCCGCCACAACCGACCAGGGAAAGCACCAGCCATTGCAATGAAACATCGGCAATGTCCATAAATACACTGGATGATGCCCCATATTGCCGGTGACAATGTTGGAAATGGCCAGCAAATAAGCGCCGCGGTGATGATAGACCACGCCTTTCGGATCGCCAGTGGTGCCGGAGGTGTAATTGAGCGTGATGGCGTCCCATTCATCCTGCGGCAGGTGCCATGCGAAGGCGGGGTCGCCGCCCGCCACAAAGGCCTCATAATCCGTGCCCTCAAGTACCTCGCCCGCGCCCGCATATTCCGGATCATCATAGGTGAGGACAAGCGGGCGCACTTTGGCGAGCGCCAGCGCCTGCTTCATCACATGGGAAAATTCGCGGTCAATGATCACCACTTTGGCTTCGGCATGATCAAGCGTGAAGGCCAGAACGGCGGCGTCCAGACGGGTGTTGAGCGTGTTGAGCACCGCCCCCATCATCGGCACGCCATAGTGGCACTCCAGCATGGCCGGCGTATTGGCCAGCATCACGCTTACGGTGTCGCCGCGCCCCAGTCCTGCCTGTTGCAGCGCCGAGGCCAGACGGTGGGCGCGGGCATAAAATTCGGCGTAGGTGCGGCGCAGCGGGCCATGCACGATGGCGATCCGGTCGGGGAATACTGCCGCCGCCCGCTCCAGAAATGGAACCGGCGATAAAGGCTGATAATTTGCACCATTGCGTTCAAGATGATGATCATAGGCTGAAGCTGACATGCGACCCTCCACAGCTCCTCTTATAGCGCGTGAATGGCGTAAAGCCTCTGCAACATTCGACTAATTCCGGCCAATTCCGAACTGCGACATAAGATTTTATTCTGGCTTCGACAAAAAGCTAGGGTGCATCTGCCGCGCTTCTCGCCTAATGTGCGGCTTACAATCATTGCAGAATGTCATCGGGGAGAAGGTTATGGGCCGTTATTCGGACGTCTACGCACAATGGCAACAGGATCCCGAAGGGTTCTGGCTTGAGGCGGCCAAGGCGATAGACTGGGTTAAGGCGCCGGTCAAAGCCTTTGACAAAAACTCCGGCCCTTATGGCCGCTGGTATCCCGATGCCACCTGCAACACCTGCTATAATGCCATTGACCGGCATGTGAATGCTGGCCGCGGCGACCAGCCCGCGCTGATTTATGACAGCCCGCTCACCGGCACCAAGGCTGTGTTCACCTATGCCGATATGCTGCGCGAGGTGTCAGCGCTGGCGGCTGTTTTGCAGGATTTAGGGATCACCAAAGGCGACCGCGTGGTCATTTACATGCCGATGATTCCCGAAGCGGCTTTTGCCATGCTGGCCTGCGCCCGCATTGGCGCCATTCATTCGGTGGTGTTTGGCGGGTTTGCCGCCAAGGAACTCGCCACCCGCCTCAATGATTCGCAGCCTAAATTGGTGATGGCCGCCTCCTGCGGCATCGAGCCGGGCCGCGTGGTGCATTACAAGCCGCTGCTGGATGAGGCCATTGAACTGGCGAGCCATAAGCCTCATTCTTGCCTGATTTTCCAGCGCCCGCAGGAAACCGCCAAGCTGGTTGCAGGACGCGATTATGACTGGGCCGCGCTGGTGGAGCGCGCCAAAGCCGCCGGAAAACAGGCCGATTGCGTGGAAGTGGCGGCAACAGACCCGCTTTACATTCTCTATACATCCGGCACAACCGGCGTGCCCAAGGGCGTGGTGCGCGACAATGGCGGCCATCTGGTGGCGCTGCACTGGACGCTGCAAAATCTGTACGGCATCAAAGCGGGCGAGGCCTTCTGGGCGGCCTCCGATGTCGGCTGGGTGGTGGGTCATTCCTATATTGTGTATGGCCCGCTGATCAATGGCAGCACGTCGCTGCTCTATGAAGGCAAGCCAGTGGGCACACCTGACCCCGGTGCCTTCTGGCGTGTGATTGCTGAACATAAGATTGTTTCGCTCTTTACCGCGCCCACCGCCTTCCGCGCCATCCGCAAGGAAGACCCGCAGGCGACACATCTGGCCCATTATGACCTCAGCCACTTCCGCAGTTTATTTTTGGCGGGCGAGCGGGCAGACCCTGACACAGTCAACTGGGCTGAACAAATATTGCAGGTTCCGGTGATCGACCATTGGTGGCAGACCGAAACCGGCTGGTGCATGGTGGGCAATCCGCTGGGGCTTGAACAGCTCCCCGTCAAGCATGGTTCGCCGACCGTCCCCATGCCCGGCTTTGATGTGCAGATCGTCGATGAGGGTGGCCATCCGGTTCCGGCGGGCAAGATGGGCTCGATTGTGGTGAAGCTGCCGCTGCCGCCCGGCGCATTGGCCAGGGTGCGGCGCGAGCTGGATGCCAAGGATGCCGGGGCCCTGGTGGCGGCGGGCGGCAAGGCCTATCTGCCGCTGCTTTATACCACCGGGCCCTTTGA
>DAIMHB010000237.1:0-4192 GCA_036723545.1 Beijerinckiaceae bacterium | reverse complement strand
AAGCCAGATTATTGAGAGGCGGCGGCTTGCCGCCTCTTTCGCGTCATCGGCTGAATGAATTATCGGCGTAACAGATGAACGCGAATGTTCGCGGATAACTGAAAACAAGCCGAAGGAGACCGAGAGGAAAGTAAGACCGAGAGTAAGACTGGAGAATTTTAGATATAAAAAATCAATAAAATCAGTATTTTGGGAGGCTTATTGGCGGAAGGGGTGAGATTCGAACTCACGGTAGGCTTGCACCTACGACGGTTTTCAAGACCGTTGCCTTAAACCACTCGGCCACCCTTCCATATGTGCTCTAACTATAGAAATGGCTGCGCATGTCAATATTGACTGACAATTTTGAGGGCCATAAAGGGCAAGAATAATGATTTTTATCGCCAGATAATGAATGAAAAAATTTAACGCACTGATTTATTTGTAAATTTTGGAGGGAGTTGATTTCATCGTCAATTCATCGTAGAAAGGATTCTCTGTAATTAAGGCGATCTTTACAAATGGAGCGCATTTTATATGATATATAGCTGTGAATTTGATCAAAGCAGAGGTTTTGCTGCAGAATATGCAGGCAAAGCTATATGGGGTCAAATGTACTTTTGCGCTGCTTATGTATCAAATGTGTGTGCGCCTTAATGATAAAAGACTCTTATCCACGATCCTTATTCTCCGTGAAGTGCCTTCGCATTCTGGCATTATGTGGATTTGGGTTGCTTGCCGCCGGTTGTGCGCAGGACAACAAGCATTTTGCTGCCGCAGGCAATAAATTCCCGCCAAGTGTATATGGCCCGGCAAGTCCCAGAGTTGTGGCTGAGGGCGAGGACGTGCCAAAAGGCGGCGGCACCTATATGGTTGGAAAGCCCTATACTGTGGCCGGTCACACCTATTATCCTTCCGACAAAAATAATTATACGGCCGTGGGTATGGCTTCCTGGTATGGTTCAGACTTTCACGGCCGTAAAACGGCGAATGGCGAGGTTTTTGATCTCTCCTCTGTGTCTGCTGCTCACCCGACAATGCCGCTTCCAAGCTATGCCCGCGTGACCAATCTGCGCAATTCGCGTTCGATCATCGTGCGTGTCAATGACCGCGGCCCCTATCATGGCAACCGCGTGATGGATGTGTCCGAAAAAGTGGCTGAAGCCCTTGATTTCAAACGGATAGGAACTGCCAAGATTAAAGTTGAATATATCGGCCGGGCAAGTCTTGCTGGTTCGGATGATCGCAAGCTTTTGGCATCTTTGCGCACCGACGGTGTGCCCGCATCGCTTGATTCAATCCCCAGCCAGCCCATCATGATGGCCGACACTGCGCCGCCGCAGCGGCTTGCCGCGCTTGAGCCGGGTGATCTGGAACAGGCCGCTCTGGTTCAGCCTGTGGGCATGACCCCGACACCCAGCAATATGCCCAAGCCGCCGATTCGTCCTTTCGATGTGGGCGCGGTTCCGTCCACGTCCATTGCTCTGCCAGCCAAACAGCTTGAGATGCCTGCGCCACATGCGCAAGTTGAGAGCAAACCTGTGAGTGCTGTAAAAACCGCACAAGCTGTCAGTCAGACGCAGGTTTCAGCGCCTTATTATAGTGGAAATATACCGCCGGTTTCGACTTTCGGTAAAGCTGGTTCGTCGAATCCATTGCAGTTGCGCTCTATGGACGACGCTCTCGCGGGGCTTTACTAGTTTTTCCAACAATTTCATGATTTTCATGAAACGCCCTTGTTCAAATGGGCGTATAATGGTTATTGTGAGTGAAATTGGGAGGGTGATGAAACCCTTAATGGTATGAGAGCGTTCATTTGACAAAGAGAATTGCCTCACTCTCTGCATGGATCGGTGCCCTTTGCGCCCTCTGCCTTTCAGGGGTGTGTCTTGCCCAAACCATTCAAACTGCTGCGCCTTATGCAATTCTTGTGGATTATGAGACCGGAACGGTCCTGTTTGAAAAATCCTCTGATTCTCTGATGGAGCCTGCCTCCACCGCCAAAATTATGACGGCTGAGCTGGTGTTTCGAGAGCTTGCCGCCGGCCGGATAAAATTGGACGATACATTTCCGATTTCAGAAAATGCCTGGCGCAAGGGCGGCGGTGTTGCGGGCGGCTCCAGCATGTTTGCGCTGGTCAACAGCCGCGTAACTGTTGATGATTTGCTGCGTGGCCTGATCATTGATTCTGGCAATGACGCTGCGATTGCCTTGGCCGAGGGTGTTGCCGGCACCGAGGATGCATTTGCAACCTTAATGACCCGCCGTGCCGATGAATTGGGCATGACGAAATCCACCTTTGCCAATCCATGGGGCAAATCTGATCCTGATCAGAGGGTAACCGCCCGTGATATGGCGCATCTTGCGGAATATGTTATCCGGCAATATCCGCAATATTATCATTATTTTGGCGAGAAGGATTTTACCTGGAACAAAATCCATCAGATGAACAGAAACCCTCTGCTGACCATGGAGCTGGGGGCAGATGGATTGAAAACCGGTGACATTAAGGAAAGCGGTTTTGGCCTTGTGGGTTCAGCCGTTCAAAACGGGCAAAGGCTGATACTTGTCCTTAATGGCCTGAAATCAGCCAATGAACGCGCGGAAGAAGCACGCCGGTTGTTGAACTGGGGATTTCGCAGCTTTGAGCGTAAAACCCTGTTTGCTGAATCCGATATTATAGGCACAGCAAAAGTGTTTGGCGGTGCGTCGGGTGAAGTTGGGCTGGTGGCCAATAAGCCTATCATCATGCTGATGCCGCGCGCCAGCGGTGAAAAACTTACCGGAAAAATCACCTATAACGGACCATTGATCGCACCGGTGGAGCAGGGGGCTGAAGTGGGCACATTGCGCCTGTATCGCGGCGGCGCTGTTGTTCAGGAAACGCCCTTGGTGACGGCTGCCGCTGTCACAACAGGCACCTTAACACAGCGCAGCCTGGATGCGGCGCTTGAGCTTGGTCTCGATCTGTTTCGGCAGTTGGTGCAGAAAAGTAAATAACGTGAGAACTCTGACAAAAACCGGTCATTTCATCACTTTTGAGGGTGGCGAGGGCACGGGCAAATCAACCCAGATCAAACTTCTGCTGAATAATCTGGTGCGCATGGGTTTGAACGCCGTGCAGACACGCGAGCCGGGCGGCTCGCTCGGGGCTGAGGCCGTTCGCCATGTCATTCTCAGCGGTGCGGCCCGTCATCTGGGGCCCGCCGGTGAGGCGCTTTTGTTTTCAGCCGCGCGCATTGATCATATTGACCAGTTCATTCGACCAAAGCTGGAACAGGGCAACTGGGTATTGTGTGACCGCTTTGCCGACTCCACCCGTGCATATCAAGGCGTATTGGGCAATCTCGATGCGCGTCTTATCCAATCCCTTGAAAAAGTCACCCTCGCAGGCCTCTATCCGGACCTGACCTTCATTCTTGATCTGCCTGCGGAGACCGGGCTTGAGCGCGCCCATAAACGGCGGGGGGCTGGCGCACATGCGGACAGATTCGAGGCCGAATCGCTGGATTTTCACCGGGCACTTCGGCTTGCGTTTCTGGATATTGCCTCCAGTGAGCCGAGCCGCTGCAGGGTTATTGACGCCGGGCGGGATATATCCACCATATCCGACGAAATTCTGTATCATGTTTGCCAGAGATTTCATCTTGCAACAGAAGCAAACCCCTGATGGCTAAATCCAGCGAAGACACCACGCCTGAAAGCGACGCCCTGAATAATGCCCCGCATCCGCGGATGACAGATCATCTTTTTGGGCAAAATAATGCCGAACAGGAGATTCTGGAGGCCTATCGGGGCGGAAAACTGCCTCACGCCTGGATTTTGGGAGGTGAAAAGGGAATTGGCAAGGCAACGCTGGCCTGGCGGTTTGCCAAATTTGTCCTCAGCTATCCTGATCCCGCACATCCCTTCGTGCAAAATGCGACAAACCTTGACGTTGAAAACAAGAACCCCGTGGTGCAGAGAATTCATGCTTTGGGGCATGGTGATGTTCATGTTTTACGGCGGGAATGGAACGAAAAAACCAAAAAATATTTTTCTGATATTCGGGCTGAGGATGTGCGCGCGGCTGTGCATATTTTTCAGCGGGCGGCTTCAGAGGGCGGGTATCGCATTGTCATTCTTGACAGTGCTGAAAATCTGAACGGATCAAGTGCCAATGCCCTGCTTAAAATGATCGAGGAGCCGCCCAACAAGTCCTTATTCCTGATT
>DAIMHB010000236.1:0-4192 GCA_036723545.1 Beijerinckiaceae bacterium | reverse complement strand
ATTTTTCTCTATCGTCTGACAGTGGAAAAGGGCTGGTTTGAAATTCTTCAGCGCTCCATTGGCGATATTACGCCGGACCGCCGGTTGCAATTATTGCTCATCGCCTTTTGTTTCGGCGCTTTCTTTGAAGGCGCCTCGGGCTTTGGCACACCGGTGGCGGTGACGGGCGCGATTCTGATGGGTCTGGGGTTTTCGCCGCTGGCGGCGGCGGGGCTTTCGCTCATCGCCAATACGGCACCTGTGGCCTATGGTGCCTTGGGCGCGCCGATTGCCGGCCTGTCACAGGTGACCGGCATTGACCCGTTCATTCTGGGGGCGATGGTGGGGCGTATCCTGCCGATTTTCTCGCTGATCGTGCCGTTCTGGCTGATCTGGGCCTTTGCCGGGTTCCGTGGCATGATTCAGATTTGGCCGGCCGTTCTGGTTGCGGGCGTGTCCTTTGCGGTGCCGCAATATGTGATGTCGAATTTCCACGGCCCGACCCTGGTGGATATTGTGGCGTCACTGGTGTCCATGGCCTGTCTGATCGGCTTCTTGCAGATCTGGCAGCCGAAAAAACTCTGGCTTTCGCCGTCGCTGGGCGAGTCGGACACGTCCCATGCCACGGCGCCGGTGGTTTTGCCGTCCCGCGCCTCGGAGGCTTCGATTCTGCAGGCCTGGTTGCCATGGATTGTGCTCAGTCTCTGCGCCTTTGTCTGGGGTACACAGACCTTCAAGGATGCGGTCTATCCGGGCGGTGCCTTTCCCAAATATCCGATCGATGGCCTGCACAATCTGGTGCAGAAAGTGCCGCCGGTTGTGGCCAAAATCAGCACCGAGGGTGCGGTGTTTGGCTTCAACATTCTCACCATGACCGGCACCGGCATTTTGCTGGCGGCGATCATTGCCGGGATCATCATGCGGTTCTCGCCGGTGCGGCTGGTCAAGGCTTATTTTGAAACCATCTGGGTGGTGCGTCACTCGCTCATCACCATTGCGGCCATGCTGGCCATTGGTTATCTGACCCGCTATTCGGGGCTGGATGCTACGCTCGGTCTCGCTTTTGCCGGAACAGGTGTGCTTTATCCGTTCTTCGGCACCTTGCTCGGCTGGCTGGGCGTGGCGCTCACCGGTTCGGATACGGCCTCCAACGTGCTGTTCGGTGGTTTGCAGAAGGTGACCTCCGAGCAGCTTGGTCTCTCGCCGGTGCTGATGAGTGCCGCCAATTCGGCCGGTGGCGTTATGGGCAAAATGATTGATGCACAGTCGATTGTGGTGGCCTCCACCGCCACCGGCTGGTATGGCCACGAGGGCACCATTCTGCGCTTCGTGTTCAAACATTCGATCATTCTGGCCTGTCTGGTTGGTCTGGTTGTGATGGCCTATGCCTATATTATTCCGTGGATTATTGTTCCGCTGACACATTGAGGCGTGTGAACTCAGGGCCCCTTCGGGGGCCCTTTTTCATGGGCTGTGCATTCGGCCTTGCACTTTTTCAAGCCGGAGATTATGCCAGCGCAAAGCTGAAACGATAAGGAAACGAGATGAACACCTATAAGCTGCTTTTATTGCCCGGTGACGGTATCGGCCCTGAAGTCATGAGCCAGGTTGAGCGTGTGGCGGATTGGTTTTCGAAAGCCGGTCTGGTTCATTTTGAAACCGAAAAAGGCCTGGTCGGCGGCAGCGCCTATGACGCGCATGGCAAAGCCATTTCGGAAAGCGATATGGCACTGGCCATGTCGGCGGATGCGGTGCTCTTTGGTGCGGTCGGCGGGCCGAAATGGGATGGCGTGCCTTATGATGTGCGCCCCGAGGCGGGCCTGCTGCGTCTGCGCAAAGACCTGAAACTTTTTGCCAATTTGCGTCCGGCCATTTGCTATCCGGCCTTGGCCGAGGCCTCCTCGCTCAAGCGCGAATTGGTTGAAGGCCTTGATATTATGATCGTGCGCGAGCTGACCGGCGGTGTCTATTTTGGCGAGCCGAAGGAAATCATTGATCTGGGCAATGGTCAGAAGCGCGGCATTGATACGCAGGTCTATGACACCTATGAAATCGAGCGTATTGGCCGCGTGGCCTTCGAGCTGGCCCGTAAGCGCAGCAATAAGGTGACATCCTCCGAAAAACGCAATGTCATGAAGTCCGGCGTGCTCTGGCATGAGGTCATCACCGCCCTGCACAAGCGCGATTATGCCGATGTGACGCTGGAACATGCGCTGGCAGACTCACTGGCCATGCAGCTGGTGCGGGCGCCCAAGCAATTTGACGTGATTGTGACGGACAATCTGTTTGGTGATATTCTGTCCGATATTGCCGCCATGCTTACCGGCTCGCTGGGCATGTTGCCGTCGGCCTCGCTGGGTGAGGCCGATGCCAAGGGTCAGCGCAAGGCCCTTTATGAGCCGGTGCATGGCTCTGCGCCCGATATTGCCGGCAAGGGCATGGCCAATCCCATTGCCATGATCGGCTCCTTCGCCATGTGCCTGCGCTATTCCTTTGGTCTTGGGGCCGAGGCGGATCGTCTGGAAGCGGCCATTGCGGCGGTTCTGGCCTCTGGCCTGCGCACAGCCGATATTCGCGGCACGGCCAGCAGCTTCATCGGCACAAGCGAAATGGGTGATGCGATTCTGGCCGAACTGGCCAAAGGCTGATCTGGTATCTGACGCGAGAGTCTGTGACGTAAACGTCTCCCTCGCCCCGCATGGCGGGGAGAGGGTGGGGTGAGGAGCATTTTTATGATTTATGCCCTTCATCTTGAGTCTTCGTCCCATCCTTCGAGACGGCCTGCGGCCTCCTCAGGATGAGGGGGAGAGCGAACGCTTATAATGCGTTTCCACCTCAAAACAGCATGTTCTAGGCCCTGTTCTGTTTATAAAGGCAGGGTCTATTTCTTCTTAAGTTTGGGCGGGGTGATGTTTGCGGACAGCGGGTCACCATAGGATGTGGCCGCTGTCTGTGGTTTTTTGCAGGTACTGGTCTGGGCGGACTTGCTCAACATATCGGCAAGCGCGCTGTCATTTGTCGCATTGAGATTGAGCCGCTCAATCATGCAGGCCATCGTGTCGGGCATCTCTGATGCGCTGGCCCCGCAGATAAGCCCGGAGATTTGCAGGTCCGGCAGATGATCAAGCGCTCTTATGCCGAAACAGGATAAGGCACCTTGCGGGCCGGAAATGGTCATTTGCGCCCCTTCTGTGCGGCCAAACCGTGTCAGCGTCACCTGCGGCTGGTCGGATTTGAGCAAGGCAAAGCCCGCATCCGCACTGCGGCGCACCATTTCAAGATAAAAATCCGAAGGTTGGCCGGTTATATTGCGCAATATAACCATACGGATAAATTTTTTGTCGCCGCCCAGGACAAGCGTGGTGCGCAGGGTCTGGCCCGGATTCAGGCGTTCGCTCGTGATGTTGGCTGAAGCGCCAAATTCCGGACTGCTGAGGCTGAACATATGGTCATCCTCGCGGGGACTCCAGTGGGTGAGCGCAGGCAGAGCCGCAACCTCTTTGCGCTCCGATGGACTGAAACTGCCATAAACTTTAACGATCATCGCCATAATACCGGCAATCAGCAGCAGAATCACCACAAGCGCAGGCCATGAGGTCTGTTCTCTGCCCTCATACAGGTGGTGATCCTGATAAATGCGGTTATGCCGGAAAAGAAGTGTCATGGGCCCCATGGTCAGTTCAATCAAACTGCCGACACTCTGGCCCCTTAAGCTGACCGATTGGTTACCGGCGCCATGCCATGTGCAGACAGAGTCAATGAATGGTTAGCGGCAGGGGCAGCCGTTGTTTTATAACAGTGTCTTGCTTGACATCTATCCGGTTTTTGTGGTTTGAAAGCTGGTCTTTTCAAAAATTGCGATAGAATGATGCTTGTCTCGGACCTCACAAAACCGACCAAAACATCGGCGACCCCGAAACGGGTCGCACGCTAGCGCTTGTCCCTGCCCTTCTCCCGGCGGGGGAGGAGGCCAACCGCATGAGGCGGGTTTGAGGCCGGGAGACAGCAGAAAAGGATCATTAAAATGGTATATCAGGCCTCAGGCTTTCGGGTGGCTATTGCAGGCGCAACAGGCAATGTCGGCCGCGAAATGCTGGATATTCTGGCAGAACGCCAGTTTCCGGTCAGTGAAGTGATTCCGCTGGCCTCGTCGCGTTCCAATGGCACGCAAGTGTCGTTCGGCGACAAAACCCTGACCTGCAAGGTTCTGGAT
>DAIMHB010000235.1:0-4194 GCA_036723545.1 Beijerinckiaceae bacterium | reverse complement strand
GGGTTGAGCCGCGCCGGAAGGCCAGAATCACCGGCAAAGTGATTTTGCCCTCGCGCAGGTCATCCCCGACATTTTTGCCAAGAGTTGCCGAGGAGCCGCCATAATCCAGCGCGTCGTCAATCAGCTGAAAGGCAATGCCGAGATTCATGCCGTAACTGCGGCAATTTTCAATATCGGTTGGCGTGCGGCCCGCCAGAATCGGCCCGACCTCACTGGCCGCAGCAAACAGAGCGGCGGTTTTGGAGCGGATCACATCGAGATAGGCGTCTTCAGAGGTGTCCATATGCTTGGCCACCGAAAGCTGCATCACCTCGCCCTCGGCAATCACGGCGGCGGCATTGGCCAGCACGCCAAGGCAGGGCAGGGAGCCGACATCCACCATCATTTTAAAGGCCTGACCGAGCAGAAAATCCCCCACCAGCACCGAGGCCTCATTGCCCCAGAGCATCCGGGCCGATTGCTTGCCACGGCGCATGTCGCTCTGGTCCACCACATCATCATGCAAAAGCGTGGCGGTGTGCATAAATTCCACCGAGGCGGCCAGCTTGATATGGCCATCCCCGCCATAGGCACACAGGCCTGCGGTGGCTAAAGTCAGCATGGGGCGCAAACGCTTGCCGCCAGAGGAGATGAGATGATTGGCCACTTCGGGAATCATCGCTACATCCGAGCCGGTCAGCTTCAGGATGGTTTCGTTCACCCGCTGCATATCGGCATGCACCAATTCCACCAGCGCCGCAATATCAGCTTTTGGTCGGGATATATCCTGAGCTAATTTCATCTCACTCACGCGGCTTGAACCTTTAAAAATCCATTCATCCACCATTTGCACGATTGGGCATTCGCTGGCAATAAGCACTGATGCCGCAAGGATGCCGGAATGAAAGAATTGCTGCCCGCACAAGAGCTGACACTGCTGCAAGGCCGCCTTTCCCTGCTTCAGCCCGCCAAGGGCCACCGCGCCGGCACAGATGCCATGCTGCTTGCCGCCACCATGCCGCCGGACTTTCAGGGAATGGTTGTGGATATGGGGGCCGGAATGGGCACTGTCGGGCTTGTTGCGGCCCTTGGCGCGCCGGAAGCGCAGGTGGTTCTGGTTGAGCAGGACAAGCAACTCCTGCCGCTGGCGTTGCAAAATGTGGCGCGCAATGGCCTTCAGGATCGGGTTCGTGTGGTGGCTGTGGATGTGATGAGCGCCAAGGCGCGGCGCGCGGCGGGCCTGGAGACGGGAAAGGCGCAGATGGTGCTCACCAACCCGCCATTTTATCAGGCAAACACCATCCGCTCTTCGCCTCTGGCCTTAAAGAAGAATGCTTATGAGATGCAGGGCACGCTGGAGGACTGGGTGCGCGCGGCCTGCAGCCTGCTGGCCCCGCATGGCCATATGGTGATGATTCATCGTGCCGCCGCCCTGCCGGACATAATCAGTGCCTGTGCCGGACGTTTCGGCGGGTTACAGATCAGGCCGGTCTATCCGCGTGCGGGCGATGCGGCGGTGCGGGTGCTGGTGGCGGGCACCAAGGGCAGCCGCGCCCCGCTGGCTGTCCTGCCCGGGCTGGTGCTGCATGAGGGCGAGGATTTCACCCCCGAGGCACTGGCGATCCAGCACGGACTGATGCGCATTGATATGAAATTGTGAGGAATGCGCCGGCAGCTGCGCGGCGCATTCCGGATATTCAGCGATAGCAGCGGCGATAAGGCCCGAACACCATGCCGAAACGGGTGCGGTGCCAGCCGATCACGCGATGGCAGACAACCGGCGGATAAAAATACCGGCGGTGATGCCACCTGTGGCCATAATATTGGGCTTGCTGGATCAGTCCCGGATTGGCGGTTTCAACACTGCTGACGGATTGGCTCAGGCCGGAGAGTGGCACGGCTTGCGCCAGAGGCACCTCGAAACTTGTGGTACCCGCAACAAGGCACAGCGTGACAATGGCTTTTGCGCATAAAGTTTTGAGCATTTTTGTCATATTCATTTCCCCTTTATCCATATCATTCGAAATGTCTGCGGCGAAATTTACGTTACGCGCCATCTCTGAACTTATTATGCGGATTTAAATTGAACGGATGCTGAATGGATCATGTCCGGAACAGGGCAAATGCCAGTCTGAATGGCGCTGCGCTCTGCCGGGGGCGCTTGGGGTGGGTTGACCTTGATGCCCTTGCTGGCTAGTTTCGCACCAGTTTATCGTGAGCGCCATATAATTATGAATGATCCCAGCTTTTCTCTGAACCCGACCCGCTCCTTTCAGGGCTTGCTGCTGACCTTGCAGCAATTCTGGGCCGCTCAGGGCTGCGTTGTGCTGCAACCCTATGATATGGAGGTGGGAGCTGGCACCTTTCACCCTGCCACAACGCTGCGCTCGCTTGGGCCAAAGCCGTGGAAAGCTGCCTATGTGCAGCCCTCGCGCCGCCCGAAAGATGGCCGCTATGGCGAAAACCCCAATCGTTTGCAGCATTATTACCAGTTTCAGGTGCTTTTAAAGCCGTCACCGCCCAATTTGCAGGATCTTTATCTTGATTCGCTCAAAGCCATTGGCGTGGATATGGCGCTGCATGACATCCGCTTTGTTGAGTATGACTGGGAAAGCCCGACGCTGGGCGCGTGGGGGCTGGGCTGGGAGTGCTGGTGCGACGGTATGGAGGTCAGCCAGTTCACCTATTTCCAGCAGGTGGCGGGCATTGAATGTTCACCCGTCTCGGGTGAGTTGACCTACGGCCTTGAGCGCCTGGCCATGTATGTGCAGGGCGTGGACAATGTCTATGACCTGAATTTCAATGGCTTAGAGGGCGACGCCAAGGTCACTTATGGCGATGTGTTCAAACAGGCCGAGCAGGAATATTCCCGTCATAATTTTGAACATGCTGATACGGCCCTGCTGTTTCAGCACTTCAAGGATGCGGAAGCCGAATGCAAGGCGCTGCTGGCGGCCGGTGACAAGGGCGAGCGGCATGAAATGGTGCTGCCGGCCTATGACCAGTGCATCAAGGCCAGCCACCGGTTTAATTTGCTCGATGCGCGCGGGGTGATTTCGGTCACCGAGCGCCAGAGCTATATTTTGCGGGTGCGGGAACTCGCCAAGGCCTGCGGACAGGCCTGGCTCAAAACAGCGGCAGGCGGAGCGGTGTAAAGAATTCCGTGCAAACAGATATTTGCACAGGTGCCGATAGACATCGCCGCAGAATTTGCGGATAGTTGAAGAACATGCAGGCCGGATGGCGCTGCACATTCAGGAGATGGTCATGTCCCAAGCTCATATTGCTGCCAAGGCGCCGATGGTTGCTGCTGTTGAATCCGGCAAAACCTATTATTGGTGCGCCTGCGGCCAGTCCAAAGCTCAGCCCTTCTGCGATGGTTCGCACAAGGGTTCGGAGTTTTCCCCACTGGCCTATACGGCGACAAAAGACGGCAATGCTTATTTCTGTGCCTGCAAGCAGACCAAAAATGCCCCGCTGTGTGACGGCACCCACAAGGGGCTGTGATCAGCCTTTGAAAAAAGTTGCGGCATAATATCCGGCAACAGCGCTGACCCCGGTGAGCGCTGTGCCCCAGCTGATGTCGAGAATTGCAATCACCAGCGGAAAGTCCTTTAATGTGGCATAATTGGTGATGTCATAGGTGGCGTAAGCAAAAAAGCCGAACAAGGCGCCAAAGCCCAGCGCATAAAGGGCGGACTGGTTTTCAAAGCCGCGCATTTCGGCAAAAATCACCACGCCGATGCAATAAAACGCATAAAATGCGACAGAGGCCGGAATATTGGGCCGTTCCGAGAGGATATTGGCCAGTTTTTCGCGGTAAAATGGCCCGGCCAATGTGCCCAGCCATAAAAAATCCAGCGCGAAAAGCACAAAAGCTGTGGCTGCATAGGCAATCAGATATTTGGTCATCATGTGTATCCTTGTTCTAGGTAGCATACGTTGCCAATTTCATTCTGGTTTTTGTGCTCAGCCACTAGAAACGCGCGCGCTTTTGCGGCAAAAGACCTTCTGCGTTCTCAGCCCTCTTTTGAAGAAGTGCCATGCCAGACCTTTTGCTCGAATTGTTTTCTGAAGAAATTCCCGCCCGTATGCAAACACAGGCGGCGGATGACCTGAAAAAGCTCGTGACCAATGCGCTGGTGGACAGGGGCCTGACCGATGAGGGCGCTGTCGGGTTTTCCACCCCGCGCCGCCTGACCCTGCATATTGTCG
>DAIMHB010000234.1:0-4208 GCA_036723545.1 Beijerinckiaceae bacterium | reverse complement strand
CGCGGCGGGGCGGGCTTTCCCACAGGCATTAAATGGCGCACGGTTTTGGGCGCGGTTGCAGAGCAGAAATGTATTGTCTGCAATGCCGATGAGGGCGATTCGGGCACATTTGCTGACCGGATGCTGATGGAGGGCGATCCGCTCTGCCTGATCGAGGGCATGGCCATTGCCGGTGTGGCGGTGGGTGCCACCTATGGCTATGTTTATATCCGCTCGGAATATCCCCATGCGATCCGTATGATGACTGCGGCGATTGATCTGGCGCGTAAAAACGGCCTGCTCGGCCGTTCCTTGCTGGGGTCCGGGGTGGCCTTTGACATGGAGGTGCGTGTGGGTGCCGGGGCCTATGTTTGCGGTGAGGAAACCTCCCTGCTGGAAAGTCTAGAGGGCAAGCGCGGCGTGGTGCGCGCCAAGCCGCCGCTGCCCGCGCTCAAAGGCCTGTTCGGCAAGCCGACGGTTATCAATAACGTTATGTCGCTGGCCGCAGTGCCGTGGATTTTGGCGCATGGGGCACAAGCCTATGCCGATGTGGGCATGGGGCGCTCGCGCGGCACATTGCCGGTGCAGCTCGCGGGCAATATTAAGCGCGGCGGGCTGTATGAGCTGGCCTTTGGTATAACTCTGCGCGAATTGATCTATGATATTGGCGGCGGTACGGCTTCGGGCCGTCCGGTGAAGGCGGTGCAGGTGGGCGGGCCTCTGGGGGCCTATTTCAGTGACAAGCAGCTGGATATACCGCTCGATTATGAGGCCATGCTGGCGGCCAAGGGTATGCTGGGCCATGGCGGCGTGGTGGTGTTTGACGACACCGTCAATCTGGCGGCGCAGGCGCGTTTTGCTTTTGAATTCTGCGCCATTGAGTCTTGCGGCAAATGCACGCCCTGCCGCATTGGTTCCACGCGCGGTGTTGAAACCATTGATAAAATCGTTGCCGGCATTGAACCCGCCAAAAATACCGCCCTGCTGAATGACCTGTGCACCACCATGACCGATGCCTCGCTCTGCGCGCTTGGCGGCCTGACGCCGCTGCCCGTGCAAAGCGCGCTGAACAATTTCCCGGAAGATTTTAGGCCGCGTACTGCGCTGGCCGCTGAATAGGAGAACCTTCGCCCCGCCTGTGGGGACAAGGCATGGATTTAAACCCTCTCCCCGCCTGTGGGGACAAGGGAAACATGAGAACCCTCTCCCCGCTTGCGGGGAGAGGGCAGGGTGAGGGGCATAAGCTGGATAGTCAAATGCGCGGTGAAAATTTTAACCAGACCTTTCGAGCCAGAGAATTGCGCGGCAACGCAACTCCTGCGGAGAAGCTGTTGTGGAAGCGCATGTCGAACCGGCAAATTGGCGGCTGTAAATTTGTCCGGCAAGAGCCGATTGGCCGTTATTTTGTGGAC
This sequence comes from Beijerinckiaceae bacterium, assembly GCA_036723545.1. Classification (GTDB taxonomy): domain Bacteria; phylum Pseudomonadota; class Alphaproteobacteria; order Rhizobiales; family Beijerinckiaceae; genus JANXSV01. The sequence goes on along the minus strand of DAIMHB010000234.1, from coordinate 2,817 downwards.
TTTGTTTGCCGCGAAAAACATCTGGTGATTGAAATTGATGGTGCGACCCATTCCACCGAGAGTGAGCGCGCTTATGATGCACAGAGAACAGATTTTTTGCAGACTCAGGGCTATTCGGTGCTGCGGTTTTTGAATGATGAAGTGTTTAAAAATATTGAGGGTGTGTTGGAGACAATATTGAATGCTCTTTTATCAACGCCCCTCACCCCTTTATCAACGCCCCTCACCCATACCCTCTCCCCGCCTGCGGGGAGAGGGAGTGCATATGAAATAAACCCTCTCACGCTTGGCGGCGAGGGGGAACCTAATGGTTTAGGAGACAACCATGGCTCTCATTAAAGAACTCGATTACGGCACGCCGATCCGCGTGGCCGCACAAACAGTGACCCTGACCATTGACGGCATATCGGTGACTGTGCCGGAGGGCACATCGGTCATGGCGGCGGCGATGCAGATGGGCACGGCCATTCCTAAGCTCTGCGCCACCGATATGCTGGAGCCGTTCGGCTCCTGCCGCATGTGTTTGGTGGAAATTGAGGGGCGGCGCGGCACGCCCGCCTCCTGCACCACGCCCGCTGAAAACGGCATGGTGGTGCATACGCAAAATGAGCGCCTCGCCAAGCTGCGCAAGGGCGTGATGGAGCTTTACATCTCCGACCATCCGCTCGACTGCCTGACCTGCGCCGCCAATGGCGATTGCGAATTGCAGGATATGGCGGGCGCGGTGGGTCTGCGTGATGTGCGCTATGGCATGGAGGGTGCCAATCATTTTGACTCTGTCAAGGATGAGTCCAACCCTTATTTCACCTATGACGCCTCGAAGTGCATTGTCTGCAATCGCTGCGTGCGCGCTTGTGAGGAGGTGCAGGGCACCTTCGCGCTGACCATTGCGGGCCGTGGCTTTGACAGCCGCGTGTCGGCGGGCGGCATGGACTTTTTAAGCTCTGAATGCGTGTCTTGCGGTGCCTGTGTGCAGGCCTGCCCGACCGCAACCCTGACCGAGAAAAGCATTATCGAATATGGCCAGCCGGAACATTCGGTGGTGACCACCTGCGCCTATTGCGGCGTGGGCTGTTCCTTCAAGGCGGAAATGCAGGGCGAGCGCATTGTCCGCATGGTGCCCTATAAGGATGGCAAGGCCAATGAAGGCCATTCCTGTGTCAAGGGGCGCTTTGCCTATGGCTATGCCACCCATAAGGATCGCATCACCAAGCCGATGATCCGCGCCAAAATCACCGATCCCTGGCGTGAGGTCACATGGGACGAGGCGCTGAACCATGCGGCAAGCGAATTCAAGCGGATTCAGGCCACTTATGGGCGTGATTCTGTGGGCGGCATCACCTCTTCGCGCTGTACCAATGAAGAAGTCTTCGTGATGCAGAAGCTGATCCGCGCTGGCTTTGGCAATAATAATGTCGATACCTGCGCCCGCGTCTGCCACTCACCCACCGGTTATGGCCTGAACCAGACCTTCGGCACCTCGGCGGGCACGCAGGATTTCAAATCGGTTGAAAAGTCGGATGTCATTCTCGTGATTGGCGCGAACCCGACCGACGGCCACCCCGTGTTTGCTTCGCGCATGAAAAAGCGCCTGCGCGCGGGGGCCAAGCTGATTGTCGCTGACCCGCGCCGCATTGATCTGGTTAAATCGCCGCATATCAAGGCGGATTATCACCTGCCGCTGCTGCCCGGCACCAATGTCGCGCTGATCAATGCTTTGGCGCATGTGGTTGTGACTGAAGGGCTGGTGAATGAGGCCTATGTGCGCGAGCGCTGCGACTGGAACGCCTTTGAGCTCTGGGCCCGTTTCATTGCGCAAGAAGAAAATTCACCTGAGAGCACAGAGGCCAAAACCGGCGTTCCGGCGGCGGATATGCGCGCCGCAGCCCGCCTTTTTGCCACGGGTGGCAATGGCGCGATTTATTATGGCCTAGGCGTGACCGAACATTCGCAGGGCTCGACCATGGTGATGGGCATGGCCAATCTGGCCATGGCCACCGGCAATATTGGCCGCGAGGGTGTGGGCGTCAACCCGCTGCGCGGGCAAAACAATGTGCAGGGCTCCTGCGATATGGGCTCCTTCCCGCATGAATTTTCAGGCTATCGTCATGTGTCGGATGAGGCCACACGCGATATGTTCGCGCATCTCTGGGGCGTGACCCTGTCGGATGAGCCGGGCCTGCGCATTCCCAATATGTTTGACGAGGCTGTGGCGGGCACCTTCAAGGGGCTTTATGTGCAGGGTGAGGACATTGTTCAGTCTGACCCCAACACCAAACATGTGACGGCGGGGCTGGAGGCGATGGAATGCGTTATCGTGCAGGACCTGTTCCTGTGTGAAACCGCAAAATATGCGCATATTTTCTTCCCCGGTTCGTCCTTTTTGGAAAAGGACGGCACCTTCACCAATGCCGAGCGGCGCATCAACCGTGTGCGCAAGGTGATGCAGCCCAAGTCCGGCATGGGGGACTGGGAGGTGACGCTGGCCTTCTCCAAGGCGCTGGGCTATGAGATGCATTATGCGCATCCTTCTGAAATTATGGATGAAATCGCCGCGCTTACCCCCACCTTCCGCGGCGTATCCTATAAGAAGCTGGATGAGCTGGGCTCCATTCAGTGGCCATGCAACGAGGCTGCGCCCACCGGCACACCGCTGATGCATGTCGATCATTTTGTGCGCGGCAAGGGCCGGTTTATGCTCACCGAATTTGTGCCCACCGACGAGCGCACGGGGCCGCGCTTCCCGCTGTTGCTGACCACGGGGCGCATCCTGTCGCAATACAATGTCGGCGCGCAGACACGGCGCACCGACAATTC
>DAIMHB010000233.1:0-4238 GCA_036723545.1 Beijerinckiaceae bacterium | reverse complement strand
GTGCGAGCCGGTGAGAATTTCGACCGTGCCGATCGGGTTGACGCGCACTTCCGCCGACTCCCACAGGCCGACACCGGCACCCAGCGAGCCGACAGCAGCAGACGGCGCAATGCCGCAGGCCTCAATAAAGGCCGAGAAGCCGATGCCGCGCAGCTTGCCCTGACGTGCGGCGTCCTTCTTGCGCTTGCCAAAGCCCTTATAATCCGCCAGTTCCAGCGCTTTTGTCATGGAGGCATTATAATCACCGCCATCATAGCACATGATGATCGGCGTCTGATGCGGGAAATTCTTGACAAAGTTGCGGCGGCGGAACTCTGCCGGATCAATCCCTAACTCGCGCGCGGCCACCTCCACCAGACGCTCAACCACAAAGGTCGCTTCAGGGCGGCCCGCCCCGCGATAGGCATCCACCGGCGCGGTATTGGTGTAAACCGCGTCCACTTCCGCATAAATGCCCGGAATATTATACTGGCCCGACAGCAGCGGCGCATAGAGATAGGTCGGCACCGAGGAGGAGAAGGTGGAGAGATAAGCGCCCAGATTGGCAATGGTGTGCACACGCAGGCCGAGAATCTTGCCCTTGTCATCCACCGCCAGCTCGGCATGGGTGACATGGTCACGGCCATGCGCATCGGACAGGAAGGCTTCAGTGCGGTCTGCGGCCCATTTGACCGGACGACCGACCTTTTTCGCCGCCCAGACGCAAACGGTTTCTTCGGCATAGATGAAAATCTTGGAGCCGAAACCGCCGCCGACATCCGGCGCAATCACACGCAATTTATGCTCGGGCGCAATGCCGATAAAGGCCGAGAGCACAAGGCGAGCCACATGCGGGTTCTGGCTGGTGGTGTAAAGCGTATAAACGCCGGTGCCGGCGTCATATTCACCCATGGCCGCGCGGGGTTCCATCGCATTGGGCACAAGGCGGTTGTTGACGAGGTCAATTTTGGTGATATGCGCGGCACGCTTGAAGGCGGCCTCGGTCTCGTCCTTATTGCCCAGATGCCAGTTGAACACGGTATTGTCTGGCGCTTCGGCATGAACCTGCGGCGCGCCCACAGCCGAAGCCGTATCGGCATTGGCGGGCAGAACGGTATAATCCACCTCGATCTTTTCAGCGGCGGCGCGGGCCTCGGCATAGGTATCGGCAATGATCACAGCCACATGGTCGCCGACATAGCGCACCTTGCCCTGCGCCAGCGCGGGATGCGCCCCCGCCTTCATCGGCGAGCCATCCTTGGAATGGATCATCCAGCCGCAGATCAGCCCGCCAATTTTATCGGCAGCGAGATCCTCACCCGTGTAAATCCCGCAAACGCCGGGCATGTGCCGGGCCTGCGAAATATCAATGCTGTTGATGGTGGCATGGGCATGGGGCGACCGCAGAAAATAGGCATGGGCCTGATTCACGCGGTTGACATCGTCCGTATACTGACCCTGACCGGTGATGTAACGAATATCTTCCTTACGCCGAACCGAGGCGCCAATTCCTTGAGCACTCATAGTAACCTCCAGAAATAATGGATCGCTGAGCCAAACAAGCTGCAACCCTTATTGTTTTGATTGAATGATTTTGATTATTCAGCCGCCTGCGCCACAGCGCCCGCGCCCATGGCCTGCGCACCCGCGCCCACCGCCTTGACAATATTGTGATAGCCGGTGCAGCGGCAGATGTTACCTTCCAGCTCCTCGCGGATGGTGTGCTCGCTCAGCTCATGGCCTTTGCGGTTGACGAGATCAACAGCGGTCATGATCATGCCGGGGGTGCAGAAGCCGCATTGCAACCCGTGATGCTCACGGAAGGCCGCCTGCATGGGGTGCAGTTCGCCGCCCTGGGCCAGACCTTCAATGGTCACAACATTCGCACCCTCGCAGGACAAAGCCAGCGTGGTGCAGGATTTGATCGCCTTACCATCAACATGCACCACACAGGCGCCGCACTGGCTGGTGTCGCAGCCGACATGCGTGCCGGTGAGATGCTGATGTTCGCGGATAAATTGCACCAGCAGGGTGCGCGGATCAATCAGCGCGGAGACTGATTTCCCGTTGAGGATCATTGAAACTTTCTGCATCATTCACTCCCTGATTATGCTGTTATTCAGGCGTTTTTCGAGAAAACACCCTTGAGCCCTTTGAAGGCTTTTGCTGCGGTTGACATTTTTTCTGCGGGCGCTTCGGCAGGGTCTGCCGCCGCGGGCGCAAGTTTTGCGGCAAAATTGTTGAAAAACTCATCGGCCATTTTTTTGGCCACACCGTCAATCAGGCGGGCGCCAAGCTGGGCGATTTTGCCGCCGACATTGGCCTCAACCTCATAGGACAGCAATGTGCCGCCCTCATGATCGGTCAGCTTGACCCGCGCGCCACCCTTGGCAAAACCGGCAATGCCGCCCTCACCTTCGCCGGTGATGCGGTAGCCATTGGGCGGATCAATCTCGGAAAATTGCACAGCGCCTTTGAATGTGGCGGAAACGGGCCCGATTTTGAGCTTGGCCACAGCGGAAAATGAAGTGTCGCTGGTCTTTTCAAGACTCTGGCAGCCCGGAATACAGCTTCTCAGAATTTCGGCATCATTCAGCGCGGCCCATACAGTCGCCTTATCTGCCGCAAGGGCGACTTCGCCCTGCATTGTCATAGCCATTCGGACATACTCCTCACCCGCTTTTTATGCGATCATGCTTCAAAGGACGGCCCGGCAACTGTGCAGGAAAACAACCCTTGAAATGAGGCCCAGGTCATATGCCTGCACCCTGTATCGCTTTAATTTTGTCAATTTTGCGCGGTTTTTCAGAATTTGCAAGCGCTGTAACGGGCAGAACCTCAAAATAACCGTCAGGTAGTACCAACGTACAATATTTGCAGGCCCTGCCCGCGCCCGCATCCGCCTGCACATGATTGAAGGGAGAGTGCTGTCTCAGACAAGATTTTTAGGATTGAGAATCACATCAATATTTTCCGGCGGCAGCAGTTTACGTTCCAGCACCAGCTCACGAATACTCTTGCCGCTGCGATAGGCTTCCAGCGCCAGTTCAGTGGCTGCGGCATAACCAATATAAGGGTTAAGCGCCGTCACCGTGGCCAGAGACTGCTCAACCAGATCCCGCAAATGCCCCTCATTGGCGGTGATACCGGCCACGCATTTTTGTGCCAGCACAAGGCACCCGCGTTCCATATGGCCAATGCTTTTGAACAGGCTGAAGGCAATGATCGGCTCAAAGGCATTGAGTTGCAACTGCCCGCCCTCAGCCGCAAAGCTCACGGTCACATCATTGCCGATGACCTCGAAGGCAATCTGATTGACCACTTCGGGAATCACCGGATTGACCTTGCCCGGCATGATGGACGACCCCGCCTGCATGGCAGGCAGATTGATCTCGCCGAACCCCGCACGCGGGCCGGAGGACAAAAGCCTCAGATCATTGCAGACTTTCGACAATTTGACCGCAACCCGTTTCAATACGCCAGAGAGTTGCACAAAGGCCCCAGCATCCTGCGTCGCTTCGATCAGATTTCCGGCTGTGACAAAATTTTCGCCGGTCAGGCGGCACAAATGGGCGCAGACCGCCTGTGCATAGCCCTCGGGCGCATTGATTCCGGTGCCTATGGCGGTTGCGCCCAGATTAATTTCGTGAATCAGCTTTGCGGCCTCCGCCAGCCGATCCTCATCCTCCTGAATCATCACCGCATAAGTCGAGAATTCCTGCCCCAAAGTCATGGGCACAGCATCCTGCAACTGGGTGCGGCCAATTTTGACAATATCGGCAAATTCGACGGACTTAACAGCAAATTCCCCGCGCAAAACCGCCATGGCGGCCCGCAGCTTGTGAATGCCCATAATCAGCGCCAGCTTGACCGCTGTCGGATAGGCATCATTGGTGCTCTGGCTTAAATTGACATGTTCATTGGGGCTGAGCTGCGCATAATCGGAGCGGTGAAACCCCATCAGTTCCAGCGCGCGATTGGCGATCACTTCATTGGCATTCATATTGGTGGAGGTGCCGGCCCCGCCCTGAATCATATCCACCACAAACTGGTCATGCCATTTTCCGGCGCGAATCTCCTCGCAGGCCGCCACAATCGCCTCGGCACGCGCCGAGGACAGCGTGCCCAGTTCGGCATTGGCAAGGGCCGCCGCCTGTTTGACCGTCGCCAAAGCCCGGACAAAATCAGGATAGCTTGAGAGCCGGACGCCCGATATGGCAAAATTTTCGGCCGCCCGCAGCGTATGCACGCCGTAATAG
>DAIMHB010000232.1:0-4239 GCA_036723545.1 Beijerinckiaceae bacterium | reverse complement strand
GGCCGGACTCAGCCAGCCGCCGCGCTTTGGCGGGCAGGGTGCGCCAGGCCTTTGAGGCGGTGGACTTTGTCGTTGATGTTGATGACAGTTTTGGTGTGCCCGCTGAGCGGCTGCGCTTTGAAATTGATCAGCAGGCGCTGGAGTTTCATGGCGTTGAGGAACAGGCGGTGTATGACACGCTCAGCGCGCTGATTGGCGGCGTCAATGTCGGCTATTCGCAGCGCGGCGAGGGCGTTAAACCCGTGTCGATCATGGTGAAACTGCCGCGCAGCCAGATGAATTTGGGCGAGCGCCTGCTCTCGACGCCGTTGCCCGCGGGCGGTTCGGTGCGGCAGGGTGCCAATGTCGAACTGGGCGATGTGGTTAAATTGCGGCGTGAAACGGCCTCGTTTCCGATTTTCCGGCATAATGGTCGTTATGCCGAAATGGTGAGCGCCGAAGTGGCTGGAAAATTTGAAGCGCCGATTTACGGCATGTTGGCTGTCGATGACAAAATCGCCAAAATGGCCTGGGGTGTTGATGGCCCGCCGCAGATTTTGTTTCATGGCCAGCCGGAGAATGATTCAGGCCGTGCCATGCTGTGGGATGGCGAGTGGGAAGTGACCTATGTCACCTTCCGCGATATGGGCGCGGCTTTTATTGTGGCGATACTCGGCATTTATCTGCTGGTTGTGGCGCAATTTGGCTCATTCAAATTGCCACTGGTGATTTTGGTGCCGGTGCCGCTGACGTTGATTGGCATCGTGCTGGGCCACTGGCTGCTGGGCGCGGCCTTCACAGCGACCTCGATGATCGGCTTTATCGCGCTGGCGGGGATTATCGTGCGCAATTCCATTCTGCTGGTGGATTTTATCCGTCATCAACAGGGTGCTGGTTTGCCGCTGCGCAATGTGCTGCTGACTGCGGGTGCGACACGGTTCAAGCCGATCTTTCTGACGGCGGCGGCGGCGGTCATTGGCGCGGCATTCATTCTCACCGACCCGATTTTTCAGGGGCTGGCCATTTCCATGGTGTTCGGGCTGATGTCCTCAACAGCGCTGACTTTGCTTGTTATTCCTGCAATTTATATCTGGTTGCGGGATGATGGGCGTGAGGAGATGATTTGATCTTGCCGTGAAAATTTCATTGACATGCCGCGTCATCCGACGCATTTTCAAATCATGACCACAGCAGCCAAACTCTGCATTTGCTCCATTATTATTCGCTAGCACATCCGCTGGCTGGAGCTGTCTTGTCTTAAAAAACCCGACGCCCTGGCCGCAGCACAGGGATTTTTATGCCGCTCAAGCTCTACAACACACTCACCCGCACAAAGCAGGATTTTGCGCCCATAGACCCGCAAAATGTGCGCATGTATGTCTGCGGGCCGACGGTCTATGACTTTGCCCATATTGGCAATGCGCGCCCTGTGATTGTGTTTGACCTGCTCTACCGCTTGCTGCGGCATGAATATGGCGCGGACCATGTCAAATATGTCCGCAACATCACCGACGTGGATGACAAGATCAATGCCCGCGCCTTGCGCGATTTTCCTAATTTGCCGCTCAATGACGCCATTGCCAAGGTGACATCGGCCACAGCGGCGCAGTTTCATAAGGATGTGGCGGCGCTGGGGTGCCTGCCCCCCAATGTGGAGCCGCGCGCCACCCAATATATCGGGCCAATGATCGAAGTGATCGAAAAGCTGATCGCGCGCGGCCATGCCTATGCAGCGGCGGGCGAGGTGCTGTTTGATGTGCGTTCCATGCCGCACTATGGCGGGCTGTCTGGCCGCAACCTTGACGACCAGAAGGCCGGTGCGCGCATCGCGGTGGATGAGCATAAGCGCAATGCAGCCGATTTTGTGCTGTGGAAACTGTCAAAAGCCGATGAGCCGGGTTGGGACAGCCCCTGGGGGCGGGGCCGCCCCGGCTGGCATATTGAATGCTCGGCCATGAGTTGGAAGAATTTGGGCGAAACCTTCGATATTCATGGCGGCGGGCTGGATTTGATCTTCCCGCATCATGAAAACGAAATCGCGCAAAGCACCTGCGCCTTCGGCCATGACATGATGGCCAATGTCTGGATGCACAATGGCTTTGTGCAGGTCGAAGGCAAAAAAATGAGCAAAAGTGACGGGAATTTTGTCACCATCAACGACCTGCTGAATACGGATAAGTTTGGCGGGCGCAAATGGCCGGGTGAGGTGCTGCGCCTCGCGATGCTGAAAACCCATTACCGCCAGCCGATTGATTTTACGGTGCGGGCACTGGAAGAGGCCGAGATAATTTTAAAAAAATGGCTTGGAAGTATCGTTCATGTTTTAGGAAAAGAGCGTTTTTTAAGTGGGGATTGGACTATCGTTCCGCCTAGGCAGCAGCTTCTTTATGAATTAAGCAATGATTTTAACACATCTGAAGCCCTTATGGGTTTATCGATCGTATCAAGTAGATTGGCTTCTTTTAATCCAGTTTCCACGGATAGTCGCTTTGAGATAGCCGACGCTTGGGAGTTTGTTGCTGATCTCTCGCTATTAGGTTTAATTTCGCAAAATCGCATAGGTGAATTGTTTCAAATGTTGTTTGTTGGCTCAAGCATCATTGACTCAGATAAAGCTGCACTCATCGACTCCCTCATCTCCCTCCGCCTTGCTGCCCGTGCGGCGAAAAACTGGGTTGAATCTGACCGCATTCGCGATGAGCTTCTCGCGCAAGGCATTGTTTTAAAAGACAATAAAGACGGCACAACAACATGGGAGGTGAAGCGGTGAGCCTTGCCCTTTCCATCCCTCAAAACACGCTTCGCGCTCCTCAGGATGAGGCGGTGAAGGGATTGTATACCCTCACCCTAACCCTCTCCCAAGGGGAGAGGGGATTTTATGCTCTCACGCGCGAACAAGGGGAGTGCGAATTGTCTCAGGCTGTCATGGCCGGACTTGATCCGGCCATCCACGTGGATACGCGGGTCAAGCCCGCGCAGGACGTTTATTTATTTGGAACGTGTCAGCCATGATCACGGCAACTCACACTGCAAAAAACAGAGCACGCATATGACCATTTCCATGCGCCCCATGCTGCCCGCCGATGTGCCCGCCCTTGCGGACCTGTTCCAGCAGAGCATTATTGCGCTGTGCGAGGAGGATTATTCCGAGGAGCAGCGCGAGGCTTGGGCGGCGCAAGCTGAAGAGCCTGCCTTTGCCCAAACCCTCACCGAAAACCTCACGCTTCTGGCGCTGCATCAGGGGGAGCTGGCCGGTTTTGCCACATTAAAAGGCAAAGAATCGGTCGTCATGCTTTATGTGCATCCGCATCATGCGCGCCAGGGCGTGGGCACAGCGCTTGTGGATGCGCTGGAGCGCCTGAGTGCGGCGCGCGGCGCGGCGGCTCTGACAGTGGATGCCTCGGAAACAGCGCTGCCCTTGTTTGAAAAGCGCGGATATGCGCCGCAGCGGCGCAATTCCATTGTCATTGGCGATGTCTGGCTGGCCAATACAACCCTTTTGAAAAAACTGACCACACCCGCCCCAACCGGTGCCCTGCAATGACCAAAGAGCGTCTTTACCTGTTTGACACAACCCTGCGTGATGGCGCACAGACCACCGGCGTTGATTTTTCGCTGGCGGACAAGCGCAATATTGCCGCCATGCTGGATGGGCTGGGCATAGATTATATTGAGGGCGGCTATCCCGGCGCCAATGTCACCGACAGTGAATTTTTCCGCAAAAAACCGAAGATGGCGGCAAAATTCTGCGCCTTTGGCATGACCAAGCGAGCAGGGCGCTCGGCGGCCAATGACCCCGGCATTGCTGGCTTGCTGGAGGCGGATGCCGATTGCATCGTTTATGTCGCCAAATCATGGGATTATCAGGTGCATGTGGCGCTGGAAATTCCGCTTGCTGATAATGTTGAGGGCATAACGGATTCTGTGGCTTTTGCCGCCGCGCGCGGGCGCGAGGTGATGGTCGATTGCGAGCATTTCTTCGATGGCTACAAGGCCAATCCTGCCTATGCACTGGAATGCGCCTCAGCGGCTTATAAGGCTGGCGCACGCTGGGTGGTGCTGTGTGACACCAATGGCGGCACGCTGCCGCATGAGGTGGAAACCATAGTGCGGGCCGTGACGGCGCATATTCCGGGCGCGAACTTAGGCATTCATGCCCATGATGACACGGGGCAGGCGGTGGCCAATTCGCTCAGCGCGGTGCGTGCGGGTGTGCGGCAAATTCAGGGCACGTTGAACGGCCTTGGCGAGCGCTGCGGC
>DAIMHB010000231.1:0-4239 GCA_036723545.1 Beijerinckiaceae bacterium | reverse complement strand
AACCCCACGGGCGGCGTCACGCCAAAATCCGAAATCGACAAGCTGGTGGCGGGACTGGCCAAATTTCCGGATGTGGCGATTCTGTCCGACGAAATTTATGGCCAGATGACCTATGACAATGCTGTGCACCAGACATTGCTGGCCTATCCTGAAATCCGCGACCGGCTGATCATTCTCGATGGCTGGTCCAAAACCTATGCCATGACCGGCTGGCGCATGGGCTATTCGGTCTGGCCCAAGCCGCTTTATGAAAATGCCCGCAAGCTGGCGGTCAATTCCTTCTCCTGTGTCAATGCACCGGCGCAATGGGGCGGGCTGGCCGCGCTCACCGGCCCGCAGGATGCGGTTCATGCGATGGTGGCCGAATTCGACAGGCGCCGCAAAGTGGTGGTGGACGGGCTGAACGCTTTGCCCCATGTGCGCTGCGCCACGCCCAAAGGCGCATTTTATGCCTTCCCCAACATATCCCAGACCGGCTGGAATGCGAAAAAACTGGCCTCGGCCCTGCTGGAGGAGGCCGGCGTCGCCACCATAGGCGGGCCGGATTTCGGCGTCTATGGCGAGGGCTATATCCGCCTGTCCTATGCCAATTCCACCGAGAATATTGTCAGGGCTCTGGCACGGATGGGAGATTTTCTGGCGCAGGCACAGGCGGAGTAAGGCCCTGCCTCATCCCGCCTGCGGTTCAAACAGCCTCACAGCATACTTGGCAGGACACGGTCAGGCGGGCGATGGCCGTCCATAAAGGTTTTGATATTCACAATCACCTTCTCGCCCATGTCAATGCGGCTCTCGATGGTGGCCGATCCCATATGCGGCAGCAGCGTCACCTTACCCGCCTTGGCGAGCTTGGCGAGTTTTGGCGGCACGGCGGGTTCATGCTCGAACACGTCCAGCCCGGCACCGGCGATTTCATTAGCCTCCAGCATCCGGGTCAGGGCGTTTTCGTCAATGATCTCGCCGCGTGCGGTATTGACGATAATGGCATCCGGCTTGAGGTGTTTCAGGCGGCGGGCCGAGAGAAGATGATATGTCGCGGGTGTGTGCGGGCAGTTGACCGAGACAATATCCATCCGCGACAGCATCTGGTCGAGCGAATCCCAATAGGTGGCTTCCAGCGCCTCCTCAATATCAGGCAGCACGCGGCGGCGGTTGTGATAATGAATGGAAATGCCGAAGGCCTTGGCGCGCTTGGCCAGTGCCTGACCAATGCGGCCCATGCCGACAATGCCGAGCCGCTTGCCGGAAATGCGGTGCCCGAGCATCCATGTCGGTGACCAGCCCTGCCATTCATCCTCATGCACGACGCGCGCACCCTCGACAATGCGGCGGGCCACGGCCAGAATCAGCGCCATGGTCATGTCGGCAGTGTCCTCAGTGAGCACGCCGGGCGTATTGGTGACCGTAATGCCGCGGCGCAGCGCCGAGGTCACGTCAATATTGTCCACACCATTGCCGAAATTAGCGATGAGCTTCATCTGCTCGCCGGCCTGAGCAATCAGCGCGGCGTCGATGCGGTCTGTGACCGTCGGCACCAGCACATCGGCCTCGCGCATGGCTTCGGCCAGCTGGGCGGGGGTCATCGGCTTGTCATTCAGGTTGAGCCGCACATCAAACAATTCGCGCATACGCGTTTCAATGATGTCGGGCAATTTTCGTGTCACGATGACCAAAGGTTTTTTCTTGCCCATGCCGGTTGCACTCCCGCCGTTTCAATTTGGTGCCTGCAACATCATCTGCCATATGGGAACTGACGTTGCATTAACCTTCTGTTAAACTTGATCAGGACAGATAGGCAACGGCCTTTTTGCCCTATAGCCTTCTCTAACAGAAGAGCTTGCAAAGACAAGCCAAAGTCACAGAATTCAACACAGGCAGGCCATGAGCAAAAAGAGTGAGACGCTGCGCCAGAGCCCCCGCCCAACAGCCCCCCTAAGGCTTAAAGCATGGTGTGCGGGGCTGATTGTGCTGCTGGCCCTGGGACTTGGGCCTGAAGCTGTGCTGGCGCAAGCGCTGGGCCCGGTGTCCGGCCAGCCCTTGCCACGTTTCGTCAGTCTGAAATCAGACCGTGTCAATGTGCGGCAGGGGCCATCCAAAGATCAGCCCACCCGCTGGATTTATCAGCGCGCCGGTCTGCCGGTTGAGGTCACTGCAGAATTTGAAACCTGGCGCAAAATCCGCGACTCGGAAGGAGCGGAAGGCTGGGTGCTGCATTCCCTGCTGTCCGGGCGGCGCACCGCATTGGTGCTGGCGGGCAAAACTGGAGGCAATGTCATGCTGTTTGCCAAGCCCTCGGCACAATCAACAGTGACAGCCTGGCTGCAACCGGGCGTGGTCAGCAATATAAAAACCTGCGACGGGCAGTGGTGCCGCATTTTTGGCGATGACTATGATGGTTATATTCAGCAGAACAATGTCTGGGGGGTATATCCGCACGAACCCGTCAACTAAAGTCTTTTATCTTTAGACGCAAACGCCTCCCTCGCCCCGTTCATCCTTCGAAACGGCCTGCGGCTTCCTCAGGAGGACGGGGAGAGGGTGGGGTGACAATGCGTTTCCACCTCAAAACAACAGGCTCTAGGTCAGGTTCCCGGCGCAAAGCTCTTGGGGGCAGGACTGACGGCGGTCGCCGTGCCGGCGCTGACCTGATAAACGGCAATGCCGCGCTCATTGACGCCATCGGCACGAAAACGGAACACACCATCGGCACCATTGAAGCCGGAGGGTGTGGTGAGCGTGCGATCCGCAAACCGCTGGGCGCCCTGCGTGCGGGCAAGGGCCGCCGCCAGAGACACGGCGTCATAGGCCAGCGAAGCAATGCGGGTGGGCTCGGAGCCATATTTGGCGCGGTAGCGGCCCGCAAAAGCATTGAAACCGGCATTGTCGGGCGCGGCAAACCATGCACCCTGCACAGGCTGCAAGGCCAGAACACGCGCATCATTCCACACGCCTGTGCCCAGAATCTGAACCTTGCGCGCCGCCAGAGCCGCCAGAGCGGGCGCAACGGTGGCCATATTATCCGCCTGTTCCGGCACAAAAACCGCATCAATCTGATTGCCCAGCGCATTGATTTTGGCTGCGGCAGAGGCGGCTGCCCCGGGTGCATAGCGCTCGACCGACATCACGCGGATATTTTTGCGGGCTGTGATCTGCTGAAATTCAGCCAGAGCCACATTTCCATATTCACCTTCGGGCACCATAGCCGCAAAGGATTTTTTACCCTTGGAGGCGGCAAAATCGACAACCCTGTCCACCTGACTTTCAATCAGGAAGGACAATAAATAAACGCCCGGCTGCGCCACAGATGAGTCTGTGGAAAAGCCAATGACAGGACGCCCCGCCGCTTTGGCCTGTGCCCCGACCTCACGCACATTATTGGCAAACAACGGACCGACAAACAATTCGGCCCCCTCGCCCAGCGCGGCTTTGGCAGCATCCCGCGCGCCGTCGGGTGTGGAGCGGTCATCCTTGACGAGCAGAGTGAGGTCGGTGGAATTGGCCTCAGCCAAGGCCATTTCAGCGGCATTGCGCATGGATGTGCCGATAAGGCTTGGGCCGGAGGCCTGTGTCAGCGGCAGCACCAGCGCAACCCGCACAGGGCCGGTGCCGATGGTTGTGCCCAAATTGCCATCCAAAGGCTGGCTCTGCACAGACCCGACAGGCGCTGAAAAGGTCTGGTCGGACACGGGAGACAATCCGGCCATCTGTCCGCTGCACCCAGCACCCATCCCCGCCAGCACCACAGCCAGAGGCAGGCGCATCAGCAGACTGCGCCGACGGATAAGAGACGACTGGGACATAGCGCACTCCGGATTAGGACAACAACTCATTCAACATCGTAACCAAACATGGCTAACGGGATGTGAACTTTAGCCTGTGAATAACATAATTTAAAGATGCAGGGTGCAATTTATTAACACATCGTTTAAACTCGGTTGTTCGCAGGCTCCACCGGCATCAGACCTATATGCCCAGAAATTATCATTCTCCGGGGCACAAATCTGCGCTAAGACAAAACCATGAACACAAACACACACGCCCAGCCGTCCGGAACCTCACCCGGCACCGGCCCTCATGCACTTGGCGCGGGCCGCACCGCATCCGGTTTCACGGCCTTCGGGCTGAGGGCTGAGGCCGAGAAGCTGAGCCCCGGCCTGCATGTGGTGGCGACCCCCATCGGCAATCTGCGCGATATTTCGCTGCGCGCCCTTTCCACACTGGCGGCGGCAGATGCCATTC
>DAIMHB010000230.1:0-4259 GCA_036723545.1 Beijerinckiaceae bacterium | reverse complement strand
GACGGGGAGAAGGAACGCTCACAGTGTGTTTCCACCTAAAAACAGCATGCTCTAACAGGTTCGTTCTGAGCCGGATTTGAATTATGACCCATATTAAGGACATAGATATATGGCCATGTCATTGACAGAAACATCACTCATATTTAAATTAGAGGCCATGAATTTAGAAAAACTCAATGCCAGAGCTCTTGAGGCTGAGGCATTTCTCAAAGCCATAGCGAACCGTCATCGCCTGATGATTTTATGTGAATTGTCGAAGGGCGAATTGTCCGTTATGCCGATCCAGACCATTCTGGGGCTGAGCCAGTCCGCGCTGTCGCAACATCTGGCGCGGCTGCGCGAGGACAATCTGGTGAAAACCCGCCGCGAATCACAAACAATTTACTACTCACTCGCCAGCGAAAAGGTGACACAGATGATCACCTTTCTTTATGATCTTTATTGTCGGGATGAAGCGCCGGAGACAGAGCCGGACATAGCGCAAAAGCCGTGATCCCGTCTCACTCAACCTTGCCGCCACGGGCTTTCCAGCCACCGGTTCCTGCTGCATAATGCACAACATTGTCGTAGCCCGCCGCAACCGCCTGCTGCAATGCCCGCGCAGAACGCCCTCCCGCCTGACAGATCAGAATAACCGGCTTGGTTTTGGGCAAGTCTTGTGGGTTGAAACGTGACAAGGGATGATTTTGCGCACCAGCCACATGGCCTGAGGCATATTCTTCCGGTTCACGGACATCGGCGATATAAAATTGCCCTGTCTCAACCGCCTTTACCATGTCATCATGCTCTATTGCGGCAACACTTGAACCGCCCATAAGGCGGGACATCAGGGCTGAAATCGACATCTCTGGTTCCTTTACCTATATATTTGTATTCTATAAATTAGAATTGTATAATTTAAAAGCATCCTATCCGCAATGATAAAAATGATCCGAAATTAATGTTCAACGGTCTGCGGCATAAACAGCATATGGACCCGCGCGGCCAATGGCATGGGTTCGCTGTGGATCAAAAGGTGCATCATTTTCAGAATTGGCGATATAATAGGTGATGCCTTCTGCCCGCATAAGGGCTTGCAAGCGCGCAAGATCAGGGGCCTGATCAAGACGCGCGACAATCGACATGCGCATATTGGCCTCTGCCCCGACCGCCCCATCAAGATCCAATACATATTTTGGACATGCAATATAAGCCGGAATCCCGCTCAGCGTCACCAGCAGGGCGGCGTCATCCATGGTTCGGGTGTCCTGCGGCTGGTGAGCAACAACAAAACGGGGCTTTATATCCGCACTGTTGTGCAAAAACGGCGCCAGCCGCATCAGTTGCGGCAGGTTTTGAAAATGATAATAGCCCTCATCACGCGATAGATCTGGCCGGCGCGCGGCATTCACCGTGTTGGACAGCACGAATAATGAGAGAGCCGCGCTCAGCACAAGAGCAATGCGGCTGTGCATCCAGGATATGCGGCTCAAAAATGCCGCGAATGACAATCCTTTATACCGCAAAGACCACACTATCAGCACAACAACCAGCAAGGGATTGGCGCGGTGACGAAACTCCGTAATGTCGCCATTGCGCGCCATTGGCCCTAAAAACATGAAAATCACCGCCACAGCCAGCGCTATCCAGGGTAAAGCGTCGATAGATTCCAGTTTTTTTCTTTGCCAGAGCCTATATCCCATAAGAACAAAGAGGATCAGCCACCAGCCCGATATTTCCAGAAGGGTCAGCGCGGCACTCAAGAAACCGCGACCGGCAATACTAAGATAAGGAGATAAAAATTCATAAATAACAAATGTTTGTGTTGGGTCTTTATATTTTTGCATGACCTCGACATAGCCAAATACAAATACAATGGGATCCTCAACAACATCCCGCCAGGATAAGAACAGCAAGGCTGAAACCAGACCGAGCAGGCCCATAACAACCAGCATTTCCCTTGTTTTAATATTCAGCCCTTTAAATCCCGCAACACCACCCAGCACAATGGTGGGTGCCAACCAGACAAATATATTCACCCGCACAAGAAAACAGCTGGCCATAAGCCCCAAAGCCAGCGCCAGCGTGGCGCGGCGCTGATCACGCATCCATGAAATGAGCGCAGATAACGAGGCACAGGCAACGCCAATGCTATAGCCTGTGCCGGGTGAGGCATCGAGCTGCCAGTCAAAAGATAAAAACCAGTGACCCAGCAAAAACCGTCCCATGTCGGGAATCGCACTCAGCGCTATAACACCAAGCGCGGCCAGCACCGGCCCCCCCAGCGTCAGCCCAAGCGCAACACAACCGCAGGCCAAAAGCACCATGCCCAGCGGCTGCCACACGAGTATGGCCGTATCCAAAGGCGATATGCCCGCCAGTGGCGGCAGCAGCGCCGAAGGCATATAACTGGCCAAGTGATAGAGCGGCCGCGGCACATCTGCCATCAGCAGCATACCTCGCCCCAGTTCAGCCGGTTCTGAAAACTGGGCCAGAGTTCCGGCATGAACAACCATATCCAGCCAGAAAGGAAATGTTCCTGCTATGTGAAAATCATGCACCTGCGTCTGGAGATCAGCAGACCAAACAAACACATATAAAGCCACCAAAGCCGAGAGCGTCAGACTGCGCGTGTCGAACGGGCCGGAGTTTTGGCGATATTCACGATAAAACCCTGCGCCTGCAGGCAGAATACATGCCCAGACCAGCACGGGATGCACCCCCGGACTGACGGCATCGCCCATCAGCAGCGCATAAGCGAGGATGACAAAACCGGTGATCAAGGCAAGAAATGGGTTGGTCTTCTGTCCCAGCCAATGCCCCACAGCCAAGCCCGTGCCCTGCATGATCAGTAGCATAAGGAGGAGAAAAGCATGTGCCGGCCAGCCAAACTCCGGCGAGATGGCTGCCATTGCCCCCGCAACAAAAACGGGCAGCACAATCATGTTCATTTTGGCTCCAGCCTATAGGCCGTATAACCGCCGAACACACGTTCCTGCGTGATCGTGTAAGAGGCCAGAAACAATTTAAGCTCGTCATCGGGCTGTGTCCTGTCCATCACGATCCAGCCTGCGCGATGAAATGTCCGCGCACTGTTCTGAATGAATTTAGTGACGATTGCGGGCGGCAGCAGGCCAAAATTGGCTAGATTATTAACACCTGTCCAGGCGCCCGTGGCAGCAGAGCGCGGCATGATTTTCATCACATCCAATATCAGCGGTGGGGGTGTATCCAAACCTTCAAACCAGATAAGCGCCGCACCCAGATCATGAAAAGGCGAATGTGGCTTTGTTACATCCTGTTCACTCAAAGCCCAGGGCTCAGGCGTTTTAAACCTGATATTATTCAAAATGGTCGCAGGCCCAAGCTCTGCACCATGTCCATGCGCAAAAGCAAATGTCCACCCCCCGAAACCGAATGTCGCGGGCCAAGCCACAAGGCCAACCAGCACCAGCCGAACAAAACCTTGCAAGGTCTGTGTTAAGGGCACACGCAGGATGCAGGCCAGAACCAATACAAAAAATGGAAATAAATTCAGAATATTATTGTCATGACTGCGACCAACATAATAAGAACTGACCGCTCCAAATGCCAAAAGGCAGGTCATGATTATGCGTATATCCTTGGCATTGGCCACGGTCATGGCCGCCATGGCCACGGCGCTTGCGCAAAGCACCAATCCGACCGGACCAAAGGGATTGGGCGATATCATTCCAGGTGGATTCAGAATATAGGTGAAAAATCCGGCGAGTTCTGGCCATTGACCAAAGATAAGCCAGAACAGTACAGCCAGCAGGCTCATGCCCGCGATGAGCGCACCACCCGCAACAGCGCCGCCGCGCATCATCGCCAGAAGAATGCTTGATGCTGTATTGACGCCGCGTGCCTGCGCCGCATAAAGGCCAATATAAGGAAACCATACAATCGTTGCGTAAATGCCCGCTTCCGGCGACCAGGCAAAGCTGAACAGCCAGCACGCATAACCCAACAAGAGGGGTTTTTGCCCTTTGTGTTCACCGTACAGAATCAGCATCATGAGTGCGGCCAGAGGCAGAAATCTCATTCCGCCTGTGGACGGTGTAACCATAGGGCCCATTTCATAGGGAGGAAAACCCGTCCATAACAGCACTGCACACAAAAGAGCGAGCAAGACGACAAGGGCCAGTCCGCGCGGCGCTTTCTCAAGCAAAAAATACAAGCAGACGGACAATGTCAGCAGATAGAGAGCATTGGCACAGGCTGTCGCCAGATAAAGCCCGAACCATGGATCACCATAACCA
>DAIMHB010000229.1:0-4262 GCA_036723545.1 Beijerinckiaceae bacterium | reverse complement strand
TAGAGACTTAAAATTATTGGACGTATTGACGGGTGCGGCCAGAGGCTTCGAGGTTATGGTGCTGGGCTTGACCACCGGATCAGCCGGAATATCCCCCGTGGGCATTTCATCTGTGGCCACAGACGATGAAGCGAAAGGGTTGGTAAACCGTGTGACGTCAGAGGAGCACCCGGACAAAACTGTGAGTGCCAAACCTGTTAAGGTCACGCGTATTGCGATCTTCAGACCATTCGACCCGACTGAAATACTCATCGACTGAACCCACCTACCTGCACATCTCGTTCAGACACTGTGCAGCATAACGGGTTAAGGTTCGGTTTATGATGAATCAAATTTTAAAAATATTCAAAAATCAGAAATATATTATCATATTGCTCAGGAAGTACCGGCAATCAGCGGCATGGCACGGATGCTGCCAAAGGCGGTCTGGGCCAGAGCGCGGGCGTCATCGCGCAGGATGCGGGTGAGAACGGGCAATGGCTCGCCACCAACGGGGCGCGCGGCCACCAATATGCCCTGCCAGGTCAGAGCGCCAAGAATGGAGGAGGAAAGATGATCCAGCCGCCCATGCACCAAAATACGGTCAAAAACCCCGAATTCCTCGCCCAGCGCCAGCCCATCCGCCCAGTGAAGCGCAACATGGCTCAAGCCAAGCTGTTCCATCCGCGCTTTGGCCTCCACCGTCAGGCTCTGAAAACGCTCAACAGAGACAATATCCTTCGCCATACGCGCCAGAATGGCGGTTGTATAGCCCGAGCCGGTGCCGATTTCGAGAATACGGTGATGCGGCTGAATGTCCAAAAGCTCCAGCATCCGCGCCACATCAAAGGGCGAGGGCATGGACTGGCCGCAGCGAATGGGCAAGGCAATGTCCTTGCCCGCCAGATCGGCATATCGATGCGGCACAAACAATTCGCGCGGCACAATCTCCAATGCGCGCAAAACATTGGTGTCGCGCAGGCCTTTGGCGCGCAGTTTTAAAACAAATTCAATCCGCGCATTGTCCAGCATGTCAGCGCATGAGGGCAGCCGCAAGGCGGGTCAGGGTGGGCTCATCGGTCAGGTCAAGCCGCAGCGGGGTCACGGAGATTTTCTTATGAGCCAGAGCCTCAAGATCGGTGCCATGACCATAATTAAAATTGCCGCGCTGCAAAGCCAGCCAGTAATAAGGATTGTTGCGCCCGTCTCGCCGCTCATCAATCTCGATGACCGCGCCCTCGCGCCGCCCCTGCACGCACACCGCCACTCCGGCCATATCTTCCGGCAGACAATCCGGGAAGTTGATATTGATCAGAATTTCACCGGAAAACCCTTCAGCCAGCACCTTGCGGATGACATCCGCGCCATAGGCCAGCGCATTGTCCCAGCGCAGCTCATGCCGTTTGCCCAGCGAGCCATAGGCCTGTGACAGCGCTATGGAGCGGATGCCGAGCAAAGTGCCCTCCATCGCGCCGGCAATGGTGCCGGAATAGGTGACATCCTCAGCCACATTCTGGCCGTGGTTGACGCCGGACAAGATCAGATCCGGCGGATTGTCCTTCATGATGAGCCGCACCCCCATCAGCACGCAATCGGTCGGGGTGCCCTTCACGGCATAGACATTCTCGCGCAATTTGCGCAGCCGCAGCGGGTCATTGAGCGAAAAGCTGTGCGACACACCGGACTGGTCCAGCTCCGGCGCGACAATGGTCACGTCATCCGAAAGCTGGCGGGCGATCTGCTCCAATATAGCCAGGCCCGGCGCATTGATGCCGTCATCATTGGTCAGAAGAATACGCATGTTTCAATCCTTGTTTTATGCCCTCGCCCTTCGAGAGCGTGAGGCAAGTGCACACTCGCCCGGAGCCTGTCGAAGGAGGAGCGAGGGTGGCTGAAATGTCCTATTTCTTTTCAATTTTTGTCACGCCGCCCATATAGGGGCGCAAAACCTCCGGCACTGTGACAGAACCATCCTCATTCTGATAATTTTCCAGCACGGCCACCAATGTGCGGCCCACAGCAAGGCCGGAGCCGTTCAGCGTATAGACAAAACGGGTCTGCTTTTCGCCTGCGGGGCGATAGCGCGCATTCATCCGCCGCGCCTGAAAATCACCACAGACCGAGCAGGACGAAATTTCACGATATTTGCCCTGCCCCGGCAGCCAGACCTCAATGTCATAGGTTTTCTGAGAGGCAAAACCCATGTCTCCGGTGCAGAGCGTCATGACGCGATAGGGCAATTTCAAGCGCTTCAGCACCTCCTCAGCGCTGGCGAGCATGTGATTATGCTCCGCCTCGGCCTGTTCGGGCGTGGCGATCGACACCAATTCCACCTTGGTGAACTGATGCTGGCGGATCATGCCGCGCGTATCACGCCCGGCAGAGCCCGCCTCGGCGCGAAAACAGGGCGTGCAGGCGGTGAAGCGCAGCGGCAGCGCGGCTTCATCGAGAATGCTCTCGCGCACCAGATTGGTGAGCGGCACTTCGGCGGTGGGCACGAGCCAGAGATTACCACCAATTACCGTTTCTCTTAGTTGCTTATAAAATTTATCTAATTCGTTATCATCATTCTTGATATTTTCAAATGTTTCTAAGTTAGCTTTAAATATAGTTTCTAAAAAGCCATACCCCCCCGCAGGGCCGGCATATGTAGAGAACAGATCATCGGCAAATTTCGGCAGCTGTGCGGTGCCATACATGGCGTCATCCTTCACCAGCACCGGCGGGTTGACCTCGGTATAGCCGTTTTCTTCTGTGTGCAAATCCAGCATGAACTGGCCCAGCGCCCGCTCCAGCCGCGCCAGCGGGCCTTTATTGACAACAAAGCGCGCACCGGAAATTTTGGCGGCAGCGTCAAAGTCCATCATCCCCAGGCCTTCGCCAATATCGAAATGCTCTTTCGGAGGGAAGGCAAAGGCCGAAATCTCACCCCAAACCGATTTGAGCCGATTGCCATGCTCGTCCGCGCCCACAGGCACATCGTCCAGCGGCGTATTGGGAATTTCGCTCAAAGCGCGGGTGAGGGCGGCCACCGCCTCACGCTCCTGCGCCTCAAAATCGGCGGTGCGGGCTTTGAGTTCAGCAACTTCGGCTTTCAGGGCCTCGGCGCGGGCCATGTCCTTTTGGGCCATAGCCTGACCAATCTCTTTGGAGGCGGCGTTGCGCCGCTCCTGCACGGCCTGATTTTGCACAATGGCGGCGCGGCGCGCATCATCCAGCGCCAGCAGTTCGGCACTTAATGGGCCAAGGCCGCGATGCGCGCGCCCCGCATCAAAAGCCGCCGCATTGTCTCTGATCCATTTGATATCATACATAGGAAAGCCCTGAATTTAAAGCATTGCACTGAATACCCCCCTCTCCCCACGGGTGGGGAGAGGGCTGGGGTGAGGGGCATGATTTTACCCTCACCCTAACCCTCTCCCAAAGGGAGAGGGAACGTTTAGATATAAACACTCTCCCTTTGGGAGAGGGAATAGTCCCGAAGCTGATTTCAAAACGCCCAACATTTACGCGCGGCGCATAAGCGCCAAGAGTCGACTGCCAAAAACGTTTAAGCATAGGCCAAGGAAGATCAAGCCCGCACCATAGATTTCTTGCAGGTGAAGCCGCTCGCCAAACAAAAGGCGGCCACAGGCAATGCCAACCACTGGAATCAGCAGGGCAAAAGGCCCGACACTCGCCGCCGAATGGCGCGCCAGCAGCCAGTTCCACAGGCCATAACCGGTAATTGTCGCCGCCAAAGCCATATAGGCCACACAGAGCAGCAAATTCAGCGACGGATGCAGCAAAGTAGCAAAGGCCCCCGCCCCTTCAAACATATAGGATGCCGCGAATAAAGGCAGCGGCGCCGCCAGGCTCGCCCAGATGGTGAAGGCCAGCATATCCACCCGGCCGATCCGCTTCACAATGAGATTGCCGCCCGCCCAGCTCAGCGCCGCCAGCACCACCAGCACAATTCCGAAAAAATGGCCGCCGGAAAAGCGCCCCGCCGCAATCAGCGCCATGCCGCCAAAGGCCAGCAGCGAACCGCCGATCTGCGCGGCGGTCGGCTTTTCCCCAAACAGGAAAAAACTCAGGATAATCGTAAAAAACACATGCAGTTGCACGATCAGCGAGGTCAGGCCTGAGGGCACACCCAGATGAATGGCGCTGAACAGCAGGCCGAACAGCAAAACGCCAATGGCCACCCCATAGGCCAACAGCACAGCCCAGCTCACCTGCGGCCTTGGCACGAAAAAAACCGCCGGCAAAGCCGAAAAGGTAAAGCGCAGGCCGGTCAACAT
>DAIMHB010000228.1:0-4263 GCA_036723545.1 Beijerinckiaceae bacterium | reverse complement strand
ATGCAGCAGATCGTCGTCCGATTGTGCGATCTCGACGCGCACGGGTGCCGAAAATCCGCGAAACACCGAGAGAACCGGCTTTTGTTTGATGTTTTCAAAGATAATTCTGCGGCTGTCCTGCGTCAGTTCAAAGGTTTTGGTTGCGAGTTCGTGGGCTGCGGCCATATGCGAGGTGAGCGGCTCCACCTCGCCATGGGCATCAATCAGACCGAGCTTGATCGGAATAACAAAGGGCAGCTTGACCTGCTGGCCCGGCGTGGGCGCGGTGGACTGGGCAAGATTGACTGTGAAACGCTGCGCCTGTGCGTCATAATCTGTGGTGACAGTCACGCGCGGCGTGCCAGCCTGCCCATACCAGCGCATGAATTGCGACAGGTCACGCCCTGAGCTTGCTGCAAAGCAGGAGATGAAGTCTTCCATCGTGGCGGCTGTGCCGTCAAACTGATCGAAATAGAGTGTCATGCCCCTATCGAAAGCCGCATCGCCGATCAGTGTTTTCAGCATCCGGATAACTTCGGAGCCTTTTTCATAAATGGTGGATGTATAGAAATTATTGATTTCCATATAGGATTCGGGGCGCACATTATGTGCCAGCGGGCCGGCATCCTCGACAAATTGTGTGGCGCGCAGGTTTTTCACATCGGCAATGCGCTTGACCGGACGGGAGCGCTGATCACTGGAAAATTCCTGATCACGGAATACGGTCAGCCCCTCTTTCAGGCAAAGCTGAAACCAGTCGCGGCAGGTGATGCGGTTGCCGGTCCAGTTGTGGAAATATTCATGCGCAATCACAGCCTCAATATGGGCGTAATCCATATCGGTTGCGGTTTCGGAAGAGGCAAGCACATATTTGTCGTTAAAAACATTCAGCCCCTTATTTTCCATTGCGCCCATGTTGAAGTCGGATACGGCCACAATATTGAATATATCGAGGTCATATTCGCGGCCAAACACCTGTTCATCCCAGCGCATGGAGCGTTTGAGCGCGTCCATGGCATAGGCGGCGCGAGTCTCCTTGCCCGGCTCGGTATAAATGCCAAGCGCCACCTTGCGGCCTGACATGGTGACAAATTCATCATGGATCGAGCCCAGATTGCCGCCCACCAGTGCAAAGAGATAGCAGGGCTTGGGGAAGGGGTCGTGCCAAAGCGCAAAATGCCGCCCGCCGGGCAGGTCGCCAGCGTCTATAAGGTTGCCATTGCCAAGCAGCACGGGGGCGCTGGCCTTATCGGCCTCAATGCGGGTGCTATACACCGAGAGCACATCAGGCCGGTCGAGGAAATAGGTGATGCGGCGAAACCCTTCCGCCTCGCATTGGGTGCAAAAGGCCGAGCCGGAGCGGTAAAGCCCCATCAGCTGCGTATTGGCCCTGGCGTCAATACGGGTTTCGATGGTCAGGACAAAGGGGCGCTGCGGCGGAGTGTTCAGCGTCAGCCGGTCTGGCGTGGCTACATAGCCATTGACCAGCGGCGCGCCGTCCAGATGCAGCGCGATCAATGTCAGCCCGTCACCATCCAGATGCAGCGGTGTGTGGCTTTGTCCTTGTGGGTTGGGGCGCAGATGCAGCTGCGCCACAACTTTTGTCGCGTGATCATCCAGCGCGACATCCAGATCGACCTTCTCAATCAGATAATCCGACGGGCGATAATCTTTCAGGCGAACGGGGCGGGCGGTGTCGGTGCGCATATTAATCCTGATGTTATGAATATATGATTCTAACTGTTTCAAAGGTGCAATGTGAAGTGTATTTTATCGCAAATGCGGATTATTCGGAATTGACGCGCCTTGTCACTGGCGATCAGAACGCGGGGGTGCTTTGGCCTGTTCCTCTGCTATGCCCGCGTGATTTTTAAGCGCAATTTTTCCCAGATGATGCTTGGCCTCCAGCTGGTCCAGTTCGGCGCGCCGCGCCTGTGCATTCTGGTCGGCGGAAACACTGGTGCCGCGCGCGGAAATCCACACTGAAGGCTGGGCTGCGCCGACAAAAGCCACTTTGTTCTCAGCCAGCCGCAGATAATAATCCCAGTCCCAATAATAGGCCATGCTGGCATCAAACAACCCGTAAATCTCATGAAAATGGCGTGGATAGGCAAGGCCGGGCAATAATAATGTGTTGTTTTCGCGCAAAGACAGTGCATCGGCATAGGCGTTGAAGGGCAGGGTGGAGAGCCGCTGGCCCTGCTCATCCTCATAGGCGATCCAGCCGGAGGCATAGGCTACAACCGGTGCCGCGCTCAGAATCTGGGCCAGATCGGCAAGATGCGAGGGGGCAAACCAGTCATCATCATCCAGCCAGGCAATATATGTGCCTTGGGCCGCCGCTATGGCGAGATTGCGCGCCGGAACCTGCCCCGCACTCCGGCTGGATAAGGTTTTAAGATGGGGGTGACCAACACTCTCCGCCAGACGGATGCCGCTGCCGTCACCATCATCCACCACGATCAGCTCGAAATCGGTGAAGGTTTGCGCGCTCACAGACATAAGCGCCCGCTGCAAAAGATGGGTTCGGTTTTTTGTCGGGATGATAACAGAAAAAAACATGGTGCTGCCGCTGTGGTTATAATTCCCTCACATAGGCCGAAACGGGCATAATTCCAGTCTTCAGGCTATATGATGCCGTTGTTCGCGCGAGAAGGGCCTGCGCCCAGACGGAACAGAATTAGCATTCCCAGCATCTGCCGGACATAATTGTCGTTGAAGGCCGAAAAAAAAACGGACTCCAGAATAAGGGCGCGAAACGACGTGTCAGTAAAAGATGAGTCACTTGGGTCACCTTAGGGTCGTGCGGGGCGCAGGGGTTCACAATGGCCGACAATACGGGTTATTTGCGGCAGGGCGATTTTTGCGCCCCGATCAAGCCTGTCGACAGCCTTGTGCACATCCGCCACGCTCAGGTCAGGCCGACAGCGGCAATGGTAATTGACCACAATGCCCTGCTCGGTTGAGCGCACACGCAGGGAATGCACATCCCTGATGATCTGGTCGTCCTGCGCGATGCTCATAAGGCAGGTTTTCACGGCTTCATAAAGTGCAGGCTCTGCATCATTGCTGTCCAGCTCCTGCGCATCCAGCGGCTCGATATGGGTTTCAACCTCAACATCAGGGCCAAGCTCGTGCTTGATGGCACTTTCTAATTTTGAGGCTTTGTCATGGGCGGTGCCCAGACTCATCCGCCCGTCCAGTTCAATATCCAGACTGACAGAGGTAATGTCTCCCAGTCTTTGCACGGTGATATGATGCACCGGCAGACGGCGCATGGCCGAAATCAGCAAAATGCGTTCCAGAATGGTCTCACTGTCCAGAACGATCGGATTGGCAGTAATGGTGAAGCGGGCCTGTGGAAATTGCCCCGCAATCGCCTGTTCCACATGGCTTTTGACCTGATAGACCCGCTCAAGCGGCAGGGTGCGCGGCACAGTAATGCCAATTTCACCAATAATCTGGCCACCCGTGGGGCGCAGTTTGACCGTTTCCACGCTGGCAACGCCCTGCACCTGCGCCGCTATGGCGCTGATCTGTGCGGCTATGCCTTTGGGTGCTGTATCCACCAGCGTGTCTATGGTGCGGCGGCCAAGGCGCACACCGGCAATGGCAATAAACAAAGCCACGCCGATGGCGGCAACAGCATCCCCCTGCACAAAGCCATAGCGGCTGAAGATTAACCCGACCAGCACCAGAGCCGACGACATCAGATCGCTGGAAAAATGCAGCGCATCCGCGCTCAGTGCTTCACTGCCAGTTTCCCGGGCAATTTTGCTCAGGCCACGCCAGCGCGCGGTATCCACACCTATCGAGATCATCAGCACTGCAAAGGTCAGCCAACTGGTTTCGACATGGGCGGAGGCCGTGTAAAGCTCGCGGGCTGCAAACATCAGCACACCGGCCGCCAGCACCATCAGCAGGCCGGTTTCGGCCAGCGCGGCCACGGCTTCAATCTTGCCATGGCCATAGGGGTGGTCGTCATCGGCAGGCTTGGCGGCGGCGCGCACAGCAAAATAGGTGAGTGTGGTGGCGCCCGTGTCCAGCAGCCCATGTCCCGCTTCCGACATAAGCCCCAAAGATCCCGAGAGTAGACCAGCAATGAATTTGGCCAAGGTCAGAGCTGCACTGGCAAAGATAGAGGCCAGCGCGGCTTTTTCTTTGAGTTCGTTTGCGGCGCTCATATAAATTCCTTGACCAATTTGAAAATCCGTTGATCCTTCCCGTCCATTCAGGGAGGTCGCCCATGCGTTATTTGCACACTATGGTCCGCATAACAAATAT
>DAIMHB010000227.1:0-4265 GCA_036723545.1 Beijerinckiaceae bacterium | reverse complement strand
ATAATGCGGTTTTGGGCCTCCAAAGCGCCGGAAATATTGCCTGCGGCGCGCAAACGGCTCATTTGCGGCAAAAGCACTGTGCCCGCCGCAATGCCGATGACACCGATGGGCAGTTGATAGAGCCGGTCAGCATTGGACACTGAGGACAGTGCCCCGCTGCCCAGCCATGAGGCCATTTGCGTATCAGCCAGAATGGCGAGCTGCACACCTGCCGAGCCGATGATCGCCGGGCCGAGCGCCTTGAAAAAGCCTTTGACGCTGCCGGTAAAATCCGGCTTGAGAATGGTCTCCAGCAGGTTGAGGCGATAGGCCGAGGCCATCAGCAGGGCCAGTTGCGCCACGCCCGAAACAACCACGCCCCAGCAGGCGGCATAACCGGCATTGGGAAAAAACCGCGCCATCAGCAAAAAGCCGACAATGGATATATTCATCAGAACCGGCGCAAAAGCCGCAACAGCAAAGCGCTTATGCACATTCAGAAGGGCGGAATAATAAGTTACCAGTGTCATGCACAGCAGATAAGGAAAGGTGATGCGCGACAGTTGCACGGTGAGCGCAAATTTGGTCGGCTCATCCGCATAGCCCGAGGCCAGCAGATAGGTGAACTGCGGCATCAGGACCCAGGCCAGCGCCAGCATGATCACCTGTGAGGCCAGCAGCAGCGAGAAGATCTGCGCCGAAAAATGCGAGGCGGCCTGTTTGCCACCCTGCTCCAGCACGCGCGAATAGGCAGGCGTGAAGGCCGCATTGAACGCCCCCTCGCCAAAAATAGCCCTGAACTGGTTGGGCAGACGGGTGGCCACATTATAGGCGTCGGACAAATCATTCTGCCCGAGAATGGCGGTGATAAATATATCGCGGATAAAGCCGGTCAGCCGTGACAGCAGCGTGAACCCACTTACAGAGAGGAGATGTTTGAACATATCAATCCCGTCTGTCTGCGGATGTAAAATCTTCAGCCACCAGATAAAGCGGGCGGCCCTTCACCTCAGCAAAAATACGCCCGATATATTCGCCCAGCACGCCGAGCGAGATAATCTGAACGCCTGAAAAAAACATGATCGAGATCACAATCGTGGCATAGCCGGGCACGTCATTGCCATGCAGCAACGTATCCACCAGCACGGTGACAGCCATGCCAATGGCAAACATGGACACCAATGTGCCGATATAGGTCCATATTTTCAGCGGCAGGGTTGAAAAGGAGGTCAGCCCGTCAAAGGCAAAGCGCGTCAGCCTGCTGTAGGAAAACGAGCTTGAGCCATGTGCCCGTTTTTCAACCAGAAATGGCACGCCGATGGATTTAAAGCCGATCCAGGCATATAGCCCCTTGGTGAAGCGTGCCCGCTCCGGCATCCGGCGCAGGGCCATTATCGCCTGCTCGTCCAGCAGGCGGAAGTCTCCGGCCCCTTGCGGCAGAATGGTTTCGCCGAAGTTTTCAAATATTTTATAAAACTGGGCGGTCAGATAGCGCCGCAAGGGTGAATCCGCATTGCGGTCTGTCCGCACGCCATAAACATTCTTATAACCCTCGCGCCAGCGCGCCAGAAACTGCGGAATCACCTCGGGCGGGTGCTGCAAATCGGCGTCCATCAGAATGGCTGCGCGGCCACGGGCATGGTCAAGACCGGCGGCCAGCGCCACCTCTTTGCCAAAATTGCGGCTCAGGGATAGAATGCGCAGATGGGCATAATTCTGTGTTAGTTCGCGCAGCACATTCAGCGATTGGTCTTGTGAGCCATCGTCGATAAAAATGATTTCATAGGTGCTGTTTTGACTTTGCAACACAGGCACAAGACGTTGCAGCAGCGGGGCAAGATTGGCCGCCTCATTATGAACTGGCACGATTATGCTCAGATCGGGCGTGAGGGACTGGCTGTCATCATTCATCATGGGATAGAACTATTCGTATCGGTGATTCAAGGCAAGCGGGGACAGGTTGCGATTAACAATTTGTGCGGATGATTACGCGCTTTCTCCGGCGGTGTCGCGCGGAATTCTCGAAGCCGTGGCGGCCCGGCGGCTGAATGCGGTCAGTGCTATGACCAACCGGCCGCATTGGCCGCAGGCGGCGGCCTTGTTCCGTCCTTTTGAAGGGAGCTGTCAGCTTGGCCTTCATCTCAACCTCACCTGTGGTGCGCCTCTGACACCTATGCCCGGTTTGGCACCGGAGGGGACATTGCCAGAGGCGCGGCGTCTCATGATGTTTCAGGACAAAGCCGAAATTCAGGCCGAAATTATGGCTCAGATTGGGGCCTTCATTCAGCATTATGGCCGTGCACCACAATTTATCGACGGGCATCAGCATGTGCATGTGCTGCGCAGCATCCGCCCTGCACTTTTCGCCGCGCTTGAGGCCTGCGGACTCAGGGGCAAACTCTGGCTGCGTGATCCCTCTGATCATGTGCTGCGGATCTTGCGGCGCGGCTTCCAGATTCGTAAAGCGCTGATGGTTTCGATGTTGGCGCAGGGGTTCGGGCGCGAGGCGCGCAGACGGGGCTATGTGACAAATGATGGCTTTTCCGGATTTTCTGCCTTTGATGGACTTGATTACGCCCGTGATTTTGCCACCTATCTGCGGGCGATGGGGCCTGAGCACCTCATCATGTGCCACCCCGGCCATGTCGATGATGAATTGCGCCGCATGGACCGTGTGGTTGAGCCGAGAGAAAAGGAGCTGGCGTTTTTATTGAGCGATGCAGCGCAGCATGGTGTGTCTCTCATGGAGTCACATGAAGATACGCAGTCATAATAGGCTTTTAGGAAAATCGGGGCGGTTTAAAGCGACGGCTATTTTTTGCAACAATCGGTTTTTGGTGAAATTGCGGTGCCGGTAGCTGCCATGCTTATAGGTGGCGCGCAGATAATTATGATTTCTGAGCCATGAATCAACGCGTTTCTCAAAAAGTTCGCCGCCATATATGGGGTAGCGTTGAGAATCCGCGTGGGTTTCATGATAGATGTGTTGCTTGAAGTCGGCGCTGCGGATCAGATACATCTGGTCGGAAAAGCCAAATCCATAGGCGCAAAGTTCATCCTGCCAGCGTGTTTCGCGGGCAAGTTCATTGAATTTCTGGTTCCACGTCAGGTTGAACAGCTTGACGTCCGGTCTTTGCTTGAGAATGTTGAGGCCGTCGGTGAGCCAGTGTTGCGGCAGATGCCTCTCCGGCATTGAATCGCCGGAAAAATGCAGCAGATATTGCGTGTCACACAGGTAAATCGAAACCAGTTCGGCTATGGAATAGACATAGCCCTTGCCCAGGTCTGCGCGTGTCAGGCCAAAATGATCCAGCGCCGCCTGTGCATAGTCATCCACATGGATAAAGCGGTTGATGATGCCTTGATCAACCAGTTTCTGGGCCGATTTTTCAACCCGTGACGGATGTTCAACATTGTTGATATACAGAATTTTCGCATCAAACTTATAATGACAGCGATGGATGGCATTTTTGAGACGATCGGTCTTCAGGATGAGTTCCCAATCATTCTCCCATACTTTTGTTTCAAAGGTGACAGACATAGACAAATAAATGTCATTATCTAGGCAATAAAACAACGTATTTTTATGGTCTGGGTGCCATAAAAAAGCGGGCGTGAAGCCCGCTTTTGTCATTTTTGGAATGAAAACTTATTTCATGGCCTGCTCGAACATGGCTTCAACATATTCCCAGTTGACCAGATGTTCAACAAAGGCCTTGAGGTAGTCCGGGCGGCGGTTGCGATAATCAATATAATAGGAATGTTCCCAGACATCGCAGCCCAAAATCGGCGCGGCGCCGGTGACCAGCGGGCTTTCGCCATTGGCGCTCTTGGCAACGATGATCTTGCCGTCCTTGACCGCCAGCCATGCCCAGCCGGAGCCGAACTGGGTGACGCCAGCCTGAATGAAGTCTTCCTTCATTTTTTCCACAGAGCCAAGACTGTCAATAATGGCTTTTTCCAGCTTGCCGGGGATGTTTCCGCCGCCATTGGGTTTCATCCAGTGCCAGAAATGCAGATGATTGTAATGCTGGCCGGCATTGTTGAACAGGCCGGCATGTTTGCCAAAGGAGCCCTTGACGATCTCCTCGAGGCTTTTGCCTTCCCATTCTGTGCCTTTGATCAGATTATTGCCATTGTTGACATAGGCCAGATGGTGTTTGTCATGATGATATTCGAGGGTCTCCTTCGACATGAACGGTTGCAGCGCGTCATGTGCATAGGGGAGTTCGGGCAGTGTAAAGGACATGGGAGCTCCTGTTTGGGTCTGGGGCGAAACATCCGCC
>DAIMHB010000226.1:0-4273 GCA_036723545.1 Beijerinckiaceae bacterium | reverse complement strand
ATAATGACATGGTGCTGGTGAAGGATATTCCCTTTTCCTCGCATTGCGAGCACCACATGGTGCCTTTTGTCGGCACGGCGCATATTGCCTATTTTCCGTCGAATGGGGTGGTTGGCCTGTCGAAACTGGCCCGCGTGGTGGATATTTTTGCCAAGCGCCTGCAAACACAGGAAACCATGACCAGCCAGATCGTCAATGCCATTGATGAGGCCCTGAAGCCGCGCGGCATTGCCGTGCTGGTGGAGGCCGAGCACATGTGCATGTCAATGCGCGGGGTGAACAAGCAGGGCTCGTCCACGCTCACCAGCGGCTTCACCGGCATTTTTCAGGAAAACCCCGCTGAACAGGTGCGCTTCATGACCATGGTGCGCATGGGCGGGCGGTGATGCGCTTATGAGAAGCCCCCCTCATCCTGAGGCTCTCGAAGGATGAGGCAAATAACTCTGCGCTATCCTCACTGAAAAAACGTGCAACAAACGATACGCCTTGAATATTGTTGCAATTAAAAATATTGTCTCAATTCAGATTGAGGCAAAAATGACAGATTATACCCGACAATTAGAGCAAGTTGCGCATAATAAAGCCCTTGTGCGTCAATTCTGGATATATCTGCATGAGAGCCTGCCTCAAAAAGCAGATTTTTGGTTGCAAAAAAATGGCTATCCACAGGGTTTGATTACGCCCGTTCTGTTTGTGTTGAAATGGGGTTTGCCGGTTTTAGCCCTCGGCGTAATGATTACCTTCGGTTATGTGAGCGGTAAAACACTTTATAAAATTGTCAGTGGTATCGACTCATTAGAGGCGGACAATCTCAATAAGCTGATGCTGGGCCTTGCGGGTCTGCTGGGTGTGCCCTTTTTCGTCTGGCGGGTGCTGATTGCCGCAGACCAGAACAGAATTTCGCAGGAGGGGCATTTTGCTGCGACTCTGACCAAAGCCGTTGAACAGCTTGGTACGATGCGTGAGGAAAAAATCACTGTAAATGGCGCAGTCGAGACAAAAACAGTACCCAATCTCGAAGTGCGACTTGGCGCCATGTATGCACTGGAAAAGCTGGCGCGGGACTGCTTATCGCTGCATTGGCAGATTATGGAAATTCTCTGCACCTATATCCGCATAAATTCGAGCTCATCGGGCATGTCGCCAGAAATAACCAAAATTATTAAAAATCTTCCTATTATGGATGAGGTTAAGAATAAGGCTAAACTTGAAAATCTCTATAACTTGTTATGGGAAAATTTCGAAAACTCCAGCAATAATCCAAGAAGTGACATTCAAACCGCAATCAACATCATTGGCCGCCGCTCGCAAAAACAAATTGATTATGAAAACACAAATGCAGACGCAAACCGTGCGTATCAGTTGGATTTAACCAACTGCAATCTGGACGGAATTACCTTTGATGGCTTGAATTTTGACCGGACAAAATTTAACGGCTCATCTTTAAATAAGTGCAAATTTATAAATACCAGCCTAAGCAAATGTTCGTTTGAGAGCATAATTTGTTCTAATTCTGCTTTTTTAGTTTGCAATCTGATTGATACGGATTGGCAGACATTTGCTATGAACAACTCTAGATTTAACTACTGCATTTTTTCAGGAGCAAAATTCGAACGGGGGTTAATTGATATAAAATATTTTAATTTCTGTGACTTAAATGCGTGCAGGTTTGTTTATGTGCATTTTAATGTTGAATTTGAAGATAGTAACTATATTATGAAACAGGATATTTTATTTTCAAAATTCACAAGATCGACAGATTACTTTCCTACTCAGCAACATCTTGATCTCGGTTGGGGTCAAAAGCAGGAAATGCCGGCGGGATTGGAACTTCCAAAAAATGAACGCTGGAACGGCGTGTTCATGCGCGAAGATTGGGAATCCCGCCGCGCCTCTCACATCGCCGAAGGTCAGCGTCAATGGGACGCGTTCAAAATTAAGCGCAAGGCCAGCCGCAAGCAATAGCCGCCGGGCTGCATCTTCATCGTCTTGCTGTCATGCGCGGGCTTGACCCGCGTATCCATGCTGCAAACGCCCGCTGGACGGCAATGGCAGGAGCAGTGCGGCCATGCCGATGAAATTGAGCGGCACTTTTCCTCTGCGCCTGGCATAGGCCGAACGATGAGGACTGGATTAGACGCAAATGTTTCCCTCTGCCCATCCTTCGAGACGGCCTGCGGCCTCCTCAAGGATGAAGGGGGAGAGCGTAAGTGACAAAAAAGAATCACGCTCCATTGTCATTGCGAGCGTAAGCGAAGCAATCCAGTTTAAACTAATGGATTGCTTCGTCGGCTTTGCCGCCTCGCAATGACGGTTTTTTCCTCATCTTGAGTCTTCTCCCCGTCCATCCTTCGACAGGATGAGGGGGAGAGGGAATGCTCACAGTGTGTGTCCGTCTCAAAACAGCGGGCTCTCAAATTTCAATTTGGCCTTGCCCCGAAAAACGTGCATAAACCTCGCATGTGGACAATTTCAACCCCCTATGCTCCGCCACTGCCTAAGCCCGCATTGGAAGAAGGCACCGATTTCACGCCCAAATTTGATGCGGACGGGCTGATCACCTGCGTCACGCTTGAGCACGCCAGCGGCGAGATTCTCATGCTCGCGCATATGAATGCCGAGGCACTGAGCCTGACCCTCTCGACCGGCATTGTGCATTATTGGTCGCGCTCGCGCCAAAGCCTGTGGCGCAAGGGCGACACCTCCGGCCAGATTCAAATCCTCATCGAGCTGCGCACGGATTGTGATCAGGACGCGCTGATTGCCCGCGTGCAGGTGGGCGGCGATGGCAAGGCCTGCCACACCGGTCGCAAAAGCTGCTTTTATCGCCGCATTGTACTGGGCGATGAGGGGCCGAAACTCGTTCTGTCCGAGTAAACCCCAGCCTTCACTTGTGAACCAAAACCTAACCAAGAATGTGAATATTCTGGCCGTTTGCGGCCGCAAAGACACGGGCTTCACATTTGCGAGATAAAGGCGCAGCATAATCGGATTCAAGATTGCGGGTGGGCGGATGTTCATACCTTTCATGCGAAAATCCGATATGGGCTTTGGTGGCGCTGCCCCGCGCACGCCAAAGCTGGGCATAGCACTGGGGGCCGGGGCTGCGCGCGGCTGGGCCCATATCGGCTTTCTGCAGGAGATGCAGGCGCAGAACCTCATTCCCGATATTGTCACCGGCACCTCCATCGGCGCGGTTTGCGGCGGGTGTTATGCCGCCGGAAAACTCGATGATCTGGAGCATTTTGCCCGCGCGCTCAACCGCAAGCGCATTTTCAGCCTGATGGATTTCTCCTGGTCCGGCGGCGGCCTGCTGGGGGGAAACCGCCTGCGCGCCCGTCTCGACACCGAACTGGGCGATATCCGCACACAGGACATCGCCATTAAATTTGGCGCCGTTGCCACCGAAATCGGCAATGGCCACGAAATCTGGCTGACCAGAGGTCGCATAGCTGAAATCATCCACGCCTCTTATGCCCTGCCCGGCCTGTTTGAGCCGGTGCGGCTCAATGGCCGCTGGCTGATGGACGGCGCATTGGTCAATCCGGTGCCCGTCACCATGTGCCGCGCCATGGGGGCGGATCTGGTGATTGCGGTCAATCTAAGCACGGACTCCTTCTCGCGCGGGTCTGTGCTCTCCGACCAGCCGGAGAGCGAACCAGAGCCCAATGCTCCGGCTCCGGCGGCTGAAATTCTGGCTGAATCAACCACAGAACCGAAAGGATTTCTGGCGGCGGTCAGCGATGGCTCATTCGCCCTGCCCTGGCCGTTCCGTGGGGCCACCCCCGGGATAAAATCCGGTAAAAAAATGATGCAGGCTGCCGCGCCGGGCATTGCGGCGGTGATGATGGATGCCTTCAATATCATGCAGGATCGGGTTGCGCGCTCGCGCCTTGCCGGAGACCCGCCGGATATTATGGTGAATGCGCGGGTGGGCAAAATCGGTCTGTTTGAATTTGACCGCGCCGACGAGCTGATCGCACTGGGGCGCGAGGCCGCGCGGCGCTCGGCCAGCGACATCCGCACCGCAATGCAGGATCTGGCCGAGCGTGGGTTTTAGGCGCAACAGCGCAGCCGGTCACGCCGAGGCAATATAATGGCGCAGAGCCTGCCGCTCGCTGTCAATATCCTCAAGACGGTATTTCACCACGTCGCCAATGGAGACGAGCCCGGCAAGGCGATTGTTTTCAACAATCGGCACATGGCGGAAGCGGCCTGCGGTCATATCCTCCATCAGACTGGTGACGCTGGCGTCCTCGGTAGCGGTGATCAC
>DAIMHB010000225.1:0-4296 GCA_036723545.1 Beijerinckiaceae bacterium | reverse complement strand
CAGCGGCAGAGCGCGGTGTTTGCTGGCGTCAAAGGGCTGCACATTCAGGCCGATGATTTTGCGGCGCTCGCCTTTGAACAGGCCCCAGGAGCCGGTGGTGAAATCGGCGAGACGGGTGCCAATGGCCAGAATCACGTCCGCCTGCTCGGCGCAGACATTGGCCGCACCGGTGCCGGTGACACCCAGCGCCCCCAGCGCCAGCGGCGAGCTGTGCGCCATAGCGGATTTACCGGCCTGTGTTTCCGCCACCGGAATGCCATGACGCTGCGCAAAAGTCAGCAGCTCACGTTCAGCCTCCGAATACAGCACGCCACCACCCGCAATGATAAAGGGGCGCTGTGCGGATTTGAGTAAGGCAACGGCCTCGGCCAGTTCAAATGTATCGGGCGCGGTGCGGCGCGCACGATGAACGCGGCGCTCGAAAAAGCTTGCCGGATAATCATAGGCCTCGGCCTGCACATCCTGACAGAAGGCCAGTGTCACCGGCCCGCAATCCACAGGGTCGGTGAGCACGCTCATGGCGCGGTTAAGCGCGGGAATGATCTGCTCAGGGCGGGTAATGCGGTCAAAATAGCGCGACACCGGCTTGAAGCAATCATTGGCCGAGACCGTGCCATCACCAAAATCCTCGATCTGCTGCAAAACCGGGTCGGGCGCGCGATTGGCAAAGACATCGCCGGGAATCAGCAATACGGGCAGGCGGTTGACATGGGCCACTGCGGCGGCGGTCACCATATTGGTGGCGCCCGGCCCGATGGAGGTGGTGCAGGCCATCATGCGGCGGCGGCGCGACGCCTTGGCAAAGGCCACGGCGGCATGGGCCATGCCCTGCTCATTATGGGCGCGGTAAGTGGGCAGCGCGTCGCGCGTGGCATAAAGCGCCTCGCCCAGTCCAGCCACATTGCCATGGCCGAAAATGGCCCAGACACCGGCAAAAATCGGCTGTTCCTGCCCGTCGATTTCGGTCATCTGCACACTTAAAAAGCGCGTCATCGCCTGTGCGGCGGTTAAACGGATGGTTGTCATCGCTTACATTCCTTGTTTGGCGCTGAGCCAGGCATTGACCAGCGTGGCAAAACGTGTGGCCATATGTGTGATGGCCTCAGCATCTGAAATATCACCCTTGAGCCAGCTTTGCGCGGGTTCGACAAATATGGTGCGCCCGACCGCAAAGCCCTTCACATCCGGGCATTGCGCCGCCAGTTTGAAGGCACTCGCCAGTTCGTCTTCCGGCGCTTCCAGCCCCAGCATGACAATACCGCGGCAGAACCTGTCCTGAGCTGCGATCACACTGGCAATATTCGTCCATGCGGCCAGCGTGGTTTGCGGCTCCAGTTTCCACCAGTCCGGCTTGATGCCAAGGCCATAGAGATGGGTCATGACTGTTGAAATGGTGGTGTCATTCACCACGCCGTGCTTGCCCGCAATGATCTCCACCAGCAGCTCACGCCCGCCCATGCGCGCAGCATCATAGAGGCGCAGCAATTCACGGTCCTGCCGCGCGCGCAGCTCTGGCGGGTCATCAGGATGATAAAAACACAGGCATTTGATGGTGTGGATCAGCGGCCATTCATTGAGCTTGGCGGCCAGCGAGCCGCCCCCTTCAAAATCGAGCGGGCGGGAGCCGGGCTCTTCCACCGGGCGGCCAATCCAGAACTCATGGTCGGCGGCGCGGAACAAGGCCTCGCGGCCATAGGTGCCGTCAATCAACATGCCGAAAGTGCCCTTGGGCAGGTCTGGATGCTGGCGCATGACGGTGGCCGCCGCCTCCACCGCCAGACGCTTGAAGGGCGGGATTTTCTCGCGCGAGACATTCAGATCATCAGCAATTTTTTCGAGCTGAACACGATGATCAATCGCCAGCGCCATCAGATGCGGCGCTTTTGTTACAGCCTGCGCCAGCGCGGTTTTGTCATTGCGGGTGGTGGCCCAGTGAATATGATTGAGATTTGCATCCTTGCGCAGGGCGCGCAGCGGGCTGCCATGCTCCAGAAAGTAGAATAATTCGGTTTCGGTGAGATATTCCACCGAACAGAGCAAACGCGACACCGCAAAAGCCCCGCCCGCATTGGCATAGGCGCAACAGCGCTCAATCGGCTCGTCGCGCAGATAGCCACGCAAAAACCCGGACATGAAGGCATCGCCCGCGCCCAGCACATTATATACCTCGACCGGAAAGCCCGGGCCTTTGATCCCGTCCTCAATATGGGCCGGAATGGCACCGTCAAACACCACGCAGCCCATCGGCCCGCGCTTGCACACAATGGTGGCGTTTGACAATGAGCGGATGATGCGGATGGCCGCCAAAGGCTCCTCAACCCCGCCGGCAATCATCAGCTCTTCCTCGGTGCCGACAATCAGGTCGCAGTCTTTGAGAATGGTTTGCAGATGCGCCGTGACATTTTCGGATTTGACATAGCGCTCCTCGCCCGCGCCATGCCCGGCCAGCCCCCAGAGATTGGGCCGGTAATCGACATCAAACACCACCTTGCGGCCATGTTTTTTGGCGTAAGAAATCGCCAGACGCTGCGCTGCGGCGGCATTTTCGCGGGCAAAATGTGTGCCGGTGACCACAATGGCCTTGGCCGAGGCAATATAGGCCTCGTCAATATCCTCGACGCTCAGCGCCAGATCGGCACAGTTGTCGCGGTAGAAAATCAGCGGAAAGGTTTTTTCATCCCTTATGCCAAGCACAACCAGTGCGGTGAGGCGGTCTTGATCAATTTTTATGCCGCGCACATCCACGCCCTCGCGGGCGCATTGCTGGGTGATGAAGCGCCCCATATGTTCATCGCCGACACGGGTGATCAGGCCGGATTTAAGGCCGAGCCGCGCGGTGCCAATGGCAATATTGGTCGGACACCCGCCAACAGCCTTGGAAAAGCTGGCCATATCTTCCAGCTGGCCACCCACCTGCGCGCCATAAAGGTCAACGCTGGAACGGCCAATGGTAATGACATCTAGAACGGGTGTGCGCATAACAGGTGGTCTCCAAAGTGCCGGAGCGTGGCCTTCACACGCTCCGGTCTGTGTTCAATTCAGGCGTTCGGGTCAAGTGGTGCGTCACCCGCGCCCATCACATTCTGGTCGAAGTCAATATTGGCTCCGGTCATCAGGCCGGATTCGTCGCTGGCGAGATAGGCACAGGCGCGGGCCACTTCATTCGGGTCGATCAGACGGCCAAAGGGCTTGGCCTTGACAGCCTCTTCCAGCCAGCCATCCTTGGCGCCGTGATAGGTTTTCATGATGCGGTCTTCGCCCGGTGTCGACATCCAGCCGATATTGAGGCCGTTGACGCGGATGCGATAGCGCACCAGCGCATGGGCGACATTCTTGGTCAGTGCGGCCAGCGCACCCTTGGAGGCGCAATAGGCCGTAATAAACGCCTGCCCGCCATGCGCCGACATGGACTGGATATTGACGATGGAGCCCTGAATTTTCTGCTCGGCCATGATTTTGGTGGCTTCCTGCATCAGGAAGAACGGCCCGCGCACATTGACATCGAAAATCTCATTGTAGCGCTGCTCGGTTGTGTCGAAAATCGTGCCGCGGTCGGTGAGGCCGGCCGCATTGACCAACACATCCACCCGGCCAAAATGCGTCTTGGCAGCGGCAATCACCGCGCGGCAATCGTCCACTTTGGCCAGATCAGCCTGCACAAAAATGGTTTTGGTGCCGGATGCGGTCAAGGATGCCGCCACAGCCGCGCCGGATGTGGCATTGCGGCCGCAAATCACCAATCCTTCAGCGCCGCGCGCGGCAAAGCAGCGGGCAATGGCCTCGCCAAGGCCCTGTGTTCCGCCGGTGACAACGGCAATCTTGCCCTTGAGCTGCTGTGATAAATTGTCTGTCATTGTGCAAAGTCCTGATCAGGATGAAACGGAAGCATTTTCGGCAGCCCTGCGCAGGTTGTGCAGGACCCTCCGAGAATTGTGCGTATAG
The DNA here is from genome assembly GCA_036723545.1 of Beijerinckiaceae bacterium. GTDB lineage: Bacteria > Pseudomonadota > Alphaproteobacteria > Rhizobiales > Beijerinckiaceae > JANXSV01. Next base: position 354 of record DAIMHB010000225.1, on the reverse strand, counting down.
AACAAAAATTCTATTCCATAGTCAATTCAGAATGTATATTCTTTTTTGAAAATTTCTGCCGGAGCCTGAATCTTTCGTTTCAGCGGGTCGCGGCGTCGCAAAATAAGGAGATAAATATGAACACTCTGCGGGTGGGGCTTATCGGCACCGGCTTCATGGGCAAAGCCCATGCGCTGGCGTGGAATGCGGTGAAGGCGGTATTTGGCGATGTGACAAAGCCGGAACTGGCCTTGCTCTGTGATGCCGACGAGGCTCTGACCAAAAAACGCGCCGAAGACTATGGTTTTGCCGGTTACACAACAGACTGGCGCGCATTGGTGAATCATCCTGATATTGATGTTGTGTCCATCACCA
>DAIMHB010000224.1:0-4302 GCA_036723545.1 Beijerinckiaceae bacterium | reverse complement strand
AATCCGGCCATGACAGTCTTAGTGGTATCAGTTTACTTTCCGCTTTGTAATTCGTGGGCTTGACCCGCGTTTGCACGCAGGCTCATTATGGCATGAAAGATCTGGTTCTTGGACATCTGGTTCTATCATCTCACCCGTCAGCCGCTTGAAAAAGCCTTGCCCGCCTTGCTGGAAAAGGCTTTGGAGCGGGACTGGCGGGTGGTTGTGCACACCAGCGCCGAGCGGCTCAAGCCGCTGGACGATGTCCTGTGGACTTACGCGCCGGAGGGGTTTCTGCCGCACAGCACCATTGCATCGGATGAGGCCCCGATTTTTCTGACCTCGCAATATTCTGCGCCGGATGGGGCAAAATTGCGCATTTTTGTTGATGGCACCGAGATGGATGCCGCGCTTGCGGATGATTATGACCGTGTGATTCTGATGTTTGATGGTCATGACGAGGAACAGCTGGCCTCCGCCCGCCGTCAATGGAGTGCGCTGAAAAGCAGCGAACATACACTGGCCTATTGGCAGCAAACGGAAAGCGGCGGCTGGGCCAAGAAGGCTTAACCCGTCGCCTCTTCCATCTCTGCGGATAGGTCCAGCCATTCGGTTTCTGCCGCTTTGAGCTGGCGCTCAAGTTCGTTGCGCTGCTTGGCCAGAAGCGCAGCTTTGGCCGGATCCTTGGCATAAATATCAGGCATGGCCAGTGCGGCATCAATTTTTTTGACAAATTCCTCGAATTTGGCAATTTTATCGTCCAAAGCCCAGATTTTCTTGCGCAGTGGCGCTATGTCCTTGCGGATTTTGGCCGTTTCCTTGCGGGCAAACTCTTTGCTGCTGCTGTCCTCGTCCGGTTTTTGCTTTTTTTGTTTTTCGGCCACTCCCGCCTTGGAAAGCACATGGCGGGTGTAATCATCCATATCGCCGTCAAATTGTGTTACGCGGCCATTGTCCACCAGCCAGAGCTTGTCAGCGGTGGCTTCCAGCAAATGCCGGTCATGCGAAACCAGAATGATTGCGCCTTCATATTCATTGATGGCCTCAATCAGCGCGGCGCGGCTGTCAATGTCGAGATGGTTGGTCGGCTCGTCCATGATGATGAGATGCGGGCCGTTGAACGTGGCCAGCCCCATCAGCAGCCGTGCCTTCTCGCCGCCGGAAAGCTGCTCCACCGGTGTGTCGGACTTTGAGCCGGTAAAGCCCATCTGCGCCGCTTTGGCGCGCTTTTTGGCCTCTGGCGCGTCAGGCATCAATTCCGCCACATGGGTATAGGGCGTGCCTTTGGCATCCAGATCATCCACCTGATGCTGGGCGAAAAAGCCCACCTCCATTTTGGATGACCGCTTGACCTCGCCGGACATGGCCTGCAAACGCCCCGCCACCAGCTTGGCGAAGGTGGATTTGCCATTACCATTAGCGCCGAGCAGGCCGATGCGGTCGTCATTGGCGATGAACAGATCCAGCCCGCGCAAAATCGGCGTGTCGCCATAGCCGACGCTAGCGCGCTCCATCGCCACAATCGGCGGTGACAGTTGGCGCGCAGGCGAGGGGAAATTGAAGGGCATAACATCGCCATCAATAATGGCGGTGATCGGCTCCAGCCGCGCCAGCATTTTGAGGCGGCTTTGCGCCTGCGCCGCTTTGCTGGCCTTGGCGCGGAAGCGGTCCACGAAGGCCTGCAAATGCTTGCGCTGCTCATCCTGCTTTTTCTGGTGCTTGGCCAGAACCGCCTGCTGCTCGCGCCGCAGCTTTTCAAAGCCGGTGTAATTGCCCTTCCACAGCGTCAGCTTGCCCTGATCGAGATGCAGAATATGGTCACAGACGGCGTCCAGCATATCGCGGTCATGGCTGATGACGAGAATAGTGGCCGGATATTTTTTCAAATAATCAATCAGCCAGAGCGTGCCTTCCAGATCGAGATAGTTGGTCGGCTCGTCGAGGAGCAGAAAATCCGGCTGGGCGAAGAGCACTGCCGCCAGCGCCACGCGCATCCGCCAGCCGCCGGAAAATTCCGACAAAGCGCGGTGCTGCGCATCATGGTCAAAGCCCAAACCGGCCAGAATGGCCGCCGCGCGTGAGGGGGCGGAATGGGCGTCAATATCAATCAGCCGCATTTGAATATCGGCAATGCGGGTGGGGTCTGTCGCGGTTTCGGCCTCCTGCAGCAGGGCGTGGCGCTCTTTATCGGCTTCGAGCACAAAATCTATCAGCGTGCCGGGGCCGCCGGGCGCTTCCTGCTCAACGCGGCCAAGACGTGCCTGTTTCGGATAGGTCACAGAACCGGATTCGGGCGAAAGCTCGCCAGAAATCATGCGGAACAGCGTGGTTTTGCCGGTGCCATTGCGCCCGACAAAACCGATGCGGGCATTGTCCGGCAGGGCAGCCCCCGCTGAATCAAACAAAACGCGGGCGCCAAGGCGATAGGTGAGGTCATTGATGTGTAACATAGCGCGGTTTTGGCCGAGACGCCTGCCCTTGGCAAGAAAAAAGCATCACGGATGAACGGGTCGCATGAATATTGGCCCCGCGCGCCGCTTATCGGACAAAAGCCGATACCGCGTTGACAACCTGATTATCAATTCCGGCAAAGCCATGATGCGCCCAAGGCTGGCACTCGTTGCCTGTGCTCGTGCCCCCCGTCAGCCAGATGACCCTTGCCTTGGCTTTTGCCCATGCCATAAAGGGTGCCACGCCTGCCGGAGCGCTGACCCAGCACCCGTCCTCACGGTGATGAATGATCAAAGTGGGTGGCAGATTATCGGGCGTGCCGAGCACCGTCATCACATTTTCGCTGCTGCCGGACTCATTTGACAGCAGTCCCGACGTGAGCACCAGCTTGTCGGGCCGCGCGCCGGCCGCGATGCCCTGCGCCGCGCGCAATGTGCCACGGCTTGTGCCAACAACCGCCACCGGCTTTTTGATGGCCGCCATATAGGTGACGAGCGCCTGAAGGTCATAGCCCACATTGGGCACCAGCACGGCAAAGCCACGCGCCGCATAATCGGCTCTGGTGCGCACAAGCTGATTGCCCTCACCCTGAAGAATGTCACCCTGTTGGTTGATATCGAGAAGGCCATTTCCGCCGGTCAGCAAAATAATGCTCGCGCGCGGCTTGGCCGGTTTCAGCAAAACGGCGGTGACGCCGCCCGCCTGAACAGCCTGCTGCTGCATCTGGGCACAGGCTATCTGTTCGCCCAAAAGCAGAGCGATGCAACAGACGATGATATTCAGCATCATTCTCATGAATATGATCCCTATACTCATGAATAAGATAAGTATTATTCAGCATTTTTGGCAATATATTTTGATGAAAAAATACATCTGTACGCAGAAATTTATTGAGTATTGCTTTTTTCCATCCATGCGATCAGCGGCAGCATCGGCAAAACCCAGCCAATGCCGATAATGACATAATAAAGGCTCTGCACAAAGCCGGAGCTGTCCTGAATGAAGCGCGCCTGCGCCAATGCCATGGCCACCAGCGCATAGACACAGACAAACAGAATAATGATGATCGTGCCGATAAATTTTCGTGTCCGGCGCTGCATGGGTCTGTCCTGTGTTCAAAAGGGAAGATTTGCCGCACTCGACGGCGCTGTTTTTACGCCCTATGTGAAGCATCAGATGTTCAAGATCAAGCCGGATGGAGCATAATGACACATTTGCAGACAAACACCACACCGCCAGCCCTGCGCACATGGCTGTGGCTGGTGGCGGCCATGATATTTGCGATGGTGGTGGTGGGCGGCGCCACGCGCCTGACCGAGTCGGGCCTTTCCATCACCGAATGGAAGCCGATCACAGGCGTGATTCCGCCGCTCAGCGCGGCAGACTGGGCCGAGGCTTTTGAAAAATATAAGCACATTCCGCAATATGCCAAAATGTTTCCGGATATGACGCTGGGGTCATTCCAGACGATATTTTTGTGGGAATGGAGCCACAGGCTGCTGGGGCGGATGATCGGCATGGTATTTGCCCTGCCGCTTATATGGTTCTGGCTGCGCGGGCAGATTGCAACGCCGCTGAAATGGCGGCTGGCCGGATTGCTGGCCCTTGGCGCTCTTCAGGGTTTTGTCGGCTGGTGGATGGTCAAATCCGGCCTGACAGACCGGGTGGAGGTGTCACAATATCGGCTTGCGATTCATCTGCTGCTGGCCACTCTGACTTTCGTGCTGATTGTGCGTCTTGCCACTGTGCTGAAGCCGCGCCGCAGCGAGGCCGCCCTGCCGGGGCAGGCGCGGCTGCGGTTCACCGCCACGCTGATTCTCATTTTGTCGCTGGTGCAGATCGGTATGGGGGCGCTGGTGGCCGGTTTGCGCG
>DAIMHB010000223.1:0-4303 GCA_036723545.1 Beijerinckiaceae bacterium | reverse complement strand
GTATGGGCGAGGGAAAAACATGTTCATTCATAGTTCTGTTGTGCCGATCCTTGTTAAAATGGTCAAGGTGCAAAAAATCCTGGCACAAATTTCTTTTTGAATGTGATATGTGTAATTAGAATTTACGTGACTGTAAGATTATACCTTCAACAGACATCATCGGGGTTGTTTTTGAACACTTTATCGAAATGGACCGGAAGCCAGACGGGCCGGATACGGCTTGTTACTTTTCTGAGTGTTCTGGTGGTCGCGGCCATCGGTGTTTTGGCTTGGCGCGCGCATGTGGCGCCGGTGGCCGTGCCGCAACACGCAGATATTGCCCCTGCGCAATCCCCGCCTGCGGCCGCAGCAGAGGTTGCTGTTCACAATGAGCCCGTCACTGAGACAGCCGCTGTGCAGCCGCAAACCACACCTCCCGCACCCGCGCAGACAATCACACCGCATTTTGATATTGCCCGCGTCGAGCCGGATGGTTCAGCGCTGGTGGCCGGAGGCGCGGCCCCCGCGGCTGAGGTTGATTTGCTGGATGACGGCCATGTCATTGCCCATGTGAAAACCGACGATGCCGGTCAGTTTGTTATTTTACCCAAAGACCTGAAGCCCGGCTCGCATCTGCTGTCCTTGCGGACGGAGGGTGCGGGGGCTGTTGAATCCGCGCAGACCATTACAGTTGTTGTGCCTCAGTCCAAAAAGGACGAGGTTCTGGTGGCTCTGACCGCGCCCGGCGAACCCACTCAAATTCTGTCGGACACGCCCCCGACAAATACCCCGCAACCTGTGGCCAAAGAAACCCCGAAAGCCGAGCCCTTTGTGCTCATCCGCTCTGTTGAGGCGGGCGAGGGTGGGGCGATGTTTGCCTCCGGCACCGCGAATGCGGGGCAGGTTGTCGAGCTGTATCTGAGTGATACGGCTGTGGCGCAAGCTGTGACAGCGGCGGATGGACATTGGTCGCTCACCATCTCCAAGGGCATGAAAGCGGGCGCATATAAAGTGCGGGCCGATGCGCTGGATGACAAGGGCAATGTCGTGGCGCGGGCCGAAGTGCCGTTTGATTATCCGGCGGATGTGGCTGTGAACGCGCCTCCCGCCGCACCTCCGACACCCACCACCGCAACACCACCTGCGGCGGTGCCCGTGCCGGAGCCCGTCAAAACCGCGCAAGCCGTTTTGACGTCAGATGCTGTTGTCAGACAACTCGATACGGCGCTGGTTTCGCACGGTGACAGTTTGTGGCGCATCAGCCGCAAGGTCTATGGTCGCGGTATGCGCTACACGCAGATTTATGAAGCCAATACCAAACAGATCCGCAACCCGAAGCTGATCTATCCCGGGCAGGTGCTTGTGCTGCCTCCCGATGTGAAAAAGTGATTTAGAGTGTGTTGCCTTTGAAATGAAATGTATCCCTCTCCCTGCTGGCGGGGAGAGGGTGGGGTGAGGGGTAAAAAATCACGCTCCATTGTCATTTTGAACGCAAGTGAAGCAATCCAGAAGAAATGGATGGATTCGTCGGCTTCGCCTTCTCGCAATGACAGTGCCCCCTCGTCTTACCCTCTTTGGTGTGAGAGGGTGCGCTGGGTGATGGCGCTGTTTTAAAAATCTGTCGGACAGTCAGCCTTGCGCATCATAGGCAAGAATGTGCTGGGCTTGGCGGCCCAGATGCTCGATGCCCAGCGACACTGTATCCCCGGCTTTAAGGAAGCGCGGCGGTTTCATACCAAGGCCGACACCGGGAGGGGTGCCGGTGGTGATCACATCGCCGGGCAGCAAAATCATGAACTGTGAAATATATGAAACCAGATGTTTCACGCTGAAAATCATGGTTTTTGTATTGCCGCGCTGCATTCGCTCGCCATTTACATCCAGAAACATTTCCAGATTTTGAATGTCGGGAATTTCGTCCAGAGTCACCAGCCAGGGGCCAAGCGGGCCGAAGGTGGGGCAGCCTTTGCCCTTCATCCACTGGCCGCCACGTTCAGTCTGAAATTCGCGCTCGGAAACGTCATGGCACAGCGCGAGGCCTGCCACATAATCCAGTGCCTCGTCCTCTGAAACATAGGAGCAGCGCGAGCCGATCACCACTGCGAGTTCGACCTCCCAGTCCGTTTTTTGTGAATTTTTCGGAATGATCACAGCGTCATTCGGGCCGACAATGCAGGACGGCGCCTTGTTGAACAGAATCGGCTCGGAGGGTATGGGCGCGCCGGTTTCGGCGGCGTGATCGGCATAATTCAAACCTACGGCAATAAAATTGCCCACTGCGCCAACACAGGCGCCAATGCGGGGCTTGCCCTTCACGAGGGGCAGGTTTTTTTCTTTCAGTTTGGCAATTTTGGCCAGAGTTTTGGGAGACAGTGCATCACCGGCAATGTCGTCAATATGTTCACTCAAATCTCTCAGCTTGCCCTGCGAATCGATCAGGCCGGGCTTTTCCTTGCCTATTTTGCCGTAACGTATGAGTTTCATTGCATATTCTCCTTGGCGCATCATCAGATGCCAGTTTTATTTATGCCTTTATCTTAACATAAGTGCCGGGGGCATCACACAGGGGCGTCAGCGGGCCGGTTGCGGGGTCGCGCGCGGGCACCATGGCCGGATTTTGCGCCTCGATCCATTTGATCCAGTCCAGCCACCATGAGCCCGGATGTTCAACGGCCTTTTTCATCCATGTGTCCAGATCGCCCTTAACCTCCGGCCCCAGCCAGTATTGATATTTGGTTTTGTAGGGCGGGTTGACGACACCGGCAATATGGCCGGAACCGGCCAGCACATAACGCATGTCACCGCCAAAATATTTGGCCCCCTGAAACACCGATTTGGCCGGCGCGATATGATCCTCACGCGCCGCAAGGTTGTAAATCGGAATTGTGACCTTGCCCAGATCCACCATCACATCGCCGATCGGCATACGCTTGTTGACAAGGTCATTGTGCAGATAACAATGACGCAGGTAAAAGGAGTGGTTGGCGGCAGGCATCCGCGTGGAATCCGAATTCCAGTAGAGCAGGTCAAAGGGGGAGGGGGGCTCGCCTTTGAGGTAATTTTTGACCACATAAGACCAGATCAGATCATTCGGACGCAGCATATTAAAGGCATTGGCCATGCTGGAGCCTTCCAGATAGCCTGTTTCCGCCATTTTTTCTTCGGTGGCGCGCACCTGCTCCTCATCAACGAAAACCTTGAGCTCGCCGGGGTCGGTAAAGTCCACCTGAGTCGTCAGCAATGTGGCGCTGTTGATGCGCTTGTCCTGTGTGGCGGCCATATAGCCCAATGTTGCCGAAAGCAGAGTGCCACCCACACAATAGCCGATAGCTGTGACCTGTTCCTCGCCGGTCTGGGCTTTGATGGCCTCCAATGCGGCAAAAATGCCTTCACGCATATAGGCTTCAAAGGATTTGAGCGCCTGCCGCGCATCAGGGTTGACCCATGAAATAACGAAGACCGTCAGCCCCTGCGCCACCGCCCAGCGGATGAAGGACTTGTCCGGATTCAAATCCAGAACATAAAATTTGTTGATCCATGGTGGCACAATCAGCAGCGGCCGTTTGAACACGGTTTCGGTTGTCGGCGTATATTGCAGCAACTCTATGAGATCATTGCGGAAAATGACCTTGCCGGGCGTAACGGCCAGATTGACACCCACCTGAAATTTCGACGGGTCGCTCTGCCGGATTTTGAGGTTGCCATTGCCGGCCTCAAGGTCTTCGGCCAGCATGTGCATACCGCGCACAAGATTGTCTCCATCCTGTTCGATGGTGGTGCGCAGAAGCTCCGGATTGGTCAGCAGAAAATTTGAGGGTGACAGGGCCGCGCCAAGCTGGCGCACATAAAAGCTGGCTTTGTCGCGTGTATGCGCGTCAATGCCTTCGGCATCTTCAACCAGATGGCTGGCCCAGTTGGTGGTGACGGAATGGGCCTGCCGCAAAAAGTCGAAAAACGGGTTTTCATGCCATTCAGGTGCGGTGAAGCGTTTGTCGGACGGGTCGGGCGCCACAACCGGCTGGGTGTCCTCCCCGATCAGGCGCTTGAGCGTGTGCTGCCACAGGTCGATAAACTGGGTGGAGAGGGAGGTTTGCGCGGCTGCCGTTTTTTGCGGATCGGACATCCAGCTTTCGGCCACAACGCCGAGCGTTTTCACAGCATCGGAGATTTCGCTGGAGACGAAGGAGCTTTTGCTATTGTCCTTTTTGGAGAAGGCGGCAAACACTTTGCCGCTTTCATCAATCAGGCGGGCCATATTTTGCGCCAGATTTTCAAAATTCGGAATGGCGGTTTGGTGTGTATCGTCTGCTGGTGTCTCTGTATG
>DAIMHB010000222.1:0-4313 GCA_036723545.1 Beijerinckiaceae bacterium | reverse complement strand
GGTGACGTAGGTGTCGGCGGCGGAGGCCGATGATTATTTTCATTCCCGCCCGCGCCTCAGCCAGATTGGCGCATGGGCGAGCCAGCAGTCGCGCCCGCTGGAAAGCCGCCTTGCACTGGAAGTGGCCGTGGCCAAATATACGGCGAAATTCGGCCTTGGACAGATTCCACGCCCCGCCTATTGGAATGGCTATCGCATTCACCCCAGCAGCATTGAATTTTGGCATGACAGGCCGTTCCGTCTGCATGAGCGCATTGTATTCAACCGGACATCCGGGCAGGACTGGAACCGGGAGCGCCTCTATCCGTGACAAACCGCATGTATCCGACCTGCCCGCGCGCCGGTGTCAGCCTCGCCCTGTTTAGGAACAATCGCGTGCTTCTGGCGCGGCGGGGGGCGCAGTCGGGTTTCGGACTATGGTCTTTGCCCGGCGGCTTGATTGAGCTTGGCGAGACGGCAGAGGCCGCCGCCCTGCGGGAAATGAGCGAGGAGGTGGGTGTCACCGGCCAGATTGTTGGTCTTGCAGGACATACAGATATTATTGAGCACGAGAGCAAAGCCGTGCGCCAGCATTATATTGTGCTGACATTTGCCGGTCATTGGGTGTCCGGCGAGCCGCGCACCAGTCCGGAGGCCACCGAATATCTCTGGGCCGACATCAACCACCTTTCTGGCCTTCAGATGACCAAAGGTCTGCCCGATATGTTGCGCAGATGCGCCAACCTCATCGGATGCGACACATGAACCGCGTCATATTGGCCGTGCTGTTCTGCGGCCTGTGGGCCGGCATGGCGATGGCGGTGGACAGCGCCAAAACACACCGGCCCGCAACACCGCCTCCCCCGCCGCTTCAGGATGAACCACCGCCCTATGAAGGCGATATTCTGAAATTGTCGGAACTGATGGGCAGTCTGGCATTTCTGGCGGATTTATGCCCCGATATACATGATCCGGCACAAAATGGAGCGATGTGGCGGCAAAAGGCCCAGAGCCTTCTGGATAGGCAAGCCAAAAGCGACACCCTCAAAGCCCTGATGGCTGGCGCCTATAACCGCGGCTATCAGGACTATGAGGTGAATTATCATGCCTGCACCGATGTTGCGCGCACAGCCTTCTCACATGATTTCTCGGCCATAAACCGCATTGCCAGTGCGTTAACCCGCAAATATTCCGGCAATTAACCTTTATTTCAAAGGCCGCTCGCCAATCGTTAAAAAAACGCTAATGTAGTTTTCATGTTAGTATTTCCGATCACCATCATCACGGACGACCCTGCCGCAAATGCTCATCAGTATAATGCGATGGGCTATGTGTCCGAAGCCTTTGCCGAAGCCCTGCTCGACGGGATCGACGGGCCAAACTTCGCTTATGCTGCGCTGTATACAGCCTTTCGGGAGCTGGTTGGCGCTTATGGCGAGGAAGCGGTTGCCAAATTTGCCCAGGACCTGCCAGACCGTATCCGCAGCGGTAAATTCACCCTGCGCCGGAAAAACTAAAAGCCGGTAAAAGGCCTCGCCACACACAAACTCCAGGCCAGCAGGCCTGCCAAGCGGCTATGATGTGGTGATGACCCAAGCCCAGACCGACAGCGCGGTTTTCTCCGCCCCGCAAAACAACATAGCGGTTTTGCCGCCGCTCGTGCGCCGGATAAGGGCAAAAATTCTGGAGGCTGCCCGCTCCGGCACAATAGAGGCCTTGCGCAGCCCGATCGAATGGAACGAGCTGACTCCGCTGTTCGACCATGGCAACACAAGTCCGCTGCACATGGTGCCCGGAACGGACCCGATCGAATTTCTGAAAAAACTGTCCTTTGACCAGCGCGGCGCCGAAATTTTGAGCCTGCTGATCACGGTGTTTGAATCCCCCTTCTGCCAGATGCGCCTTGGCACCAGCCTCTCCTATGTCTGGCCGGCATTTGCCTTTATTCCCGATGCTCCGGAGGATGAGGAGATACTGCGGCGGCTGCGCTACTTGCGCTTTGCCGACCTCGACAAAATCGGCGCGGATGGTAAGCCGCTCTATTACCGCGCCAATATTGGCGCCGATGGCACATGGCATTATTTCTGGGCGGGCGCTTAGACCCTATCCTTTCGGCAGAGCCTCGCCAAAGCGCACCGCCTCACCCTGAGCGCCCGCCACAAGCTCGCCGTCCCACATCACGCGGTGGCCGCGCACGAAGGTGCCCACCGGCCAGCCGGTGACGGTCTTACCATCATAAGGCGTCCACTGGCTCTTGGAGGCGATCCAGTCATTGGTAATGGTCTGGCGGCGCTTGAGGTCAACAATGGTCAGGTCCGCGTCATAGCCCACCGCCAGACGGCCCTTGCCTGCCATGCCAAACAGGCGCGCAGGCCCGGCGCTGGTCATATCCACAAACCGTTCCAGCGTCAGGCGTCCGGCATTGACATGATCCAGCATGATCGGCACCAATGTCTGCACGCCGGTCATGCCGGAGGGGCTTTCGGGATAGGTCTTGGCCTTTTCCTCCAATGTGTGCGGCGCATGGTCGGAGCCAAAAATATCGGCCACGCCCTGCTCAACGCCCCACCAGCAGCCCTCCCTGTGACGGCGCTCGCGCACCGGCGGGTTCATCTGCAATTTTGTGCTAAGCGTTGCATAATCATCGGCGCTTAAGGTGAGATGATGCGGTGTCACCTCGCAGGAGGCAATGTCCTTATGCTGGCTCAGAAAGTGCATTTCCTCAGCCGTTGAAATATGCAGCACATGGATACGCGCGCCTTTTTCGCGCGCAATGCGCACAAGGCGCTGGGTGCAGATAAGCGCGGCCATTTCATCGCGCCAGACCGGATGCGAGGCGGCATCCCCGGCAATGCGTAAATCCTTGCGCGCATTGAGGCGAAATTCATCCTCAGAGTGAAAAGCCGCGCGGCGGCGCGTCTGGCCTAAAATGGCGGCCACACCGGCATTATCCTCCACCAGCAGCGAGCCGGTCGATGAGCCCATGAACACTTTAATGCCTGCCGCGCCCGGCAAGCGCTCCAGTTCGGTAATATCCGCCACATTCTCACGCGTGCCGCCCACCCAGAAGGCAAAGTCGCAGTGCATCCGGTGGGTGCCGCGCCGCACCTTATCGGCCAAAGTTTCGGCGCTGATGGTCAGCGGGTTGGTGTTGGGCATTTCAAACACAGCCGTCACGCCGCCCATGACAGCGGCACGCGAGCCTGATTCGAGGTCTTCTTTGTGCACAGCGCCCGGCTCGCGGAAATGCACCTGCGTATCCACCACGCCGGGCAGAATATGCAGGCCGGTGCAGTCGATCCGCTCACCGGCGCTGGCCTGTGACAAATCACCAATGGCGGCAATACGGCCCGCATTCAGGCCAATATCGCGCTGGAATGCGCCATCCTGATTGACAATCGTGCCATGGCTTAAAATGCAATCATAGATCTGTGTCATAACAGGCCCTTTCATCCGCGCGCGTTCTTTACCATTGTTACCCTTGCCCTAATTGAGATAAGACAAAGCTGCAAGGTTGGGAATGATGACAACAGCACTTTTAGCAGATCGCGGGTTTATTCGGGTGAGCGGCACAGAGGCACGCGCCTTTCTGCAAGCCCTTGTCACCTGCAATATGGAGACGATCACGCCCGATAAAGCGGGTTTTGGCGCGTTGCTCTCGCCGCAAGGCAAAATCCTGTTCGACTTCTTCATCTATGCCGAAGCGGATGGCTTTATTCTGGATTGCGCGGAACCTTTGGCCGCAGACCTCTTCAAGCGCCTGACCATGTATAGGCTGCGCGCCAAACTCACGCTCGAAAATCTCACCGGCCAGTTGCATATTCAGTCCGTATGGGATGCGCCCTCCGAAGGACTGGCAGATCCGCGTGCGCCCACCCTTGGCCACCGCATTTTATGCACTGGCCCAGCGCCGCAGAGCGAGGCCGCCGCCTATCACGCCCATCGCATCCGGCTTGGCATTGCCGAAGGCGGGCTGGATTATGTTTATGGTGACACATTCCCGCATGAGGCGAATTTTGACCGCACCGGCGGCGTTGATTTTCATAAAGGCTGCTATGTCGGGCAGGAGGTGGTCAGCCGGATGCAGCATAAAACACAGGTGCGCAAACGCGTGGTGCCGGTCTATTTTGACGGCCCTGCCCTGCCGCCGGGTGCGGATATTGTTTCCGGTGACCTGAACATTGGCCGCATGGGCTCGTCGATTGCCGGGCAGGGCCTGGCCCTGCTGCGGCTGGACAGAGCCGAAGAGGCGGAACGCCTGACCTGCACGGACCGCGCTCTCTCGCTCACAGAGGGAGTTTAACGTGGACACAAAGCCCAAAGCCGCAAAGCCC
>DAIMHB010000221.1:0-4319 GCA_036723545.1 Beijerinckiaceae bacterium | reverse complement strand
CCGTTTCGGCGCTGGAAGAGCGTTATCGTGTCGAGGCCGAAGGCAAGGAGAAGCTCAACGCCGCCGAAAATATGCGCTCCGATGCCAGCCGCAAAAGCGCGCTGCACCGCTCGCTCGTTGAAAATCTGCCGGCCATCATCCGCGAAAGTGTCAAGCCGATGGAAAAGATCGAGGGGATCAAGATTCTCCATGTCGAGGGTCTGCCCGGTCTTTCCGGCTCCTATGGCAGCGGAAATGGCGGCGATGCGGGGGCAGGCGATGGTGCTGGCCCGCGCGAGGGCAATCTGGCCGAGCAGGTGGTGAGTTCAGCGCTGCGCTATCGCAGTCAGGCTCCGTTCGTGGACCAGTTGCTGGGCGAAATCGGCATGGTGGGCGGCGATATTCACCGCACCCAGACGCTGCAAGACCTTTCCAAGGTGGTCTATAGCGAGCCGAATACGGCCGGCACCGCGCCCAAGGTCAAGGTGACCAAACCTTCCGGCACCAACTGATGCGGGATTTGGGACGGCTTGCCCGCCCCATCTGTCCCGCCGCATGTGTCCGTCCCATGTGTGATGCAGATTTTTCGGAGATAGGCTGATGTTTTCACTCAGGCATGTCGATCGCGGCCTTCTTGTGTTCTCGATATGGGCGGTGTTGGGATTCCTTGGGCTGGGGTTTGTGCTGGAGGGATTTTCGCGTGGTGCCTATTTTATGTCACTGCTGGGCACAGGGCTGATTGTGGCTGGTTTTGTCGCGCATATTATCGTTAATTTTATGTGCGGGGGCGGCTTCACAAGTGGTGAGGCGGCGCTGGGTGTTGGCAGTTTTGGCATATTGGCGCTGGTGTTCATCATCGGCTGGGCGGGCGGCACTATGCCTGCCAGCAATTTTTATTCGGGTCTGACCCTGTTTGGGGTGATCATTCTCGGTTTTATCACCTATCTGACCCTTCGATATGGGATGCGCGGTGCCTTTTCGCGCTTTCATGGCAAGACGGCCCCTGTGCGGGAGACCAGACGATGAGCGGGTCTTTCACCTCCATCTGGCTGCCGCTATACGGACTGTTCTATATGGCGACCTGCCTCTATTGGGCGCGGGTCGCGGCGGTTGAAAACCGCAATACGGAAACCTTCTTTTCGGCAGGGCATCAGCTTGCGCCCTGGATGGCAGCCCTGATGATGGCTGGTGCCAGCATCTCCGGCTGGTTTTTGCTGGGTGGCGCGGCGGAGATTGCCCATCATGGCTTTGCCCTGGCCGCAGTGTTGCAGGGCGGCATTGTGCTGGCGCTGCCGGGAGTATTTTTTTTCAAGCGCATGTGGTTCATCGGTCAGCGGTTGCGGGTGTCCTCGCAGGTGGAATTGTTCCGCGCCTATTATCAGAGTGATTTTCTGGCAGTGGTCTCCACTCTTGTGGCGGTGCTGTTCGCGCTGGGCTTTGCCGCAGTGCAGATGCGGGCACTCGCACATCTGATTTCCCATCTCACAGCGGATATGATTTCACCGGTGCAGGCGGCGGCTTTTTTGTCGCTGGTGTTGTTTGCCTATGTTGCCATTGGCGGAATGCGGGCTGTCGGCTATCTGGGGGCATTGCAAAGCATTTTTCTGGCGGCGGCGATGGCCGGCTTTGCCGCTTATGCGCTGATTTTGACCGGCGGGTTTGCCGCATTAAATCAGGGCCTGCGCCAGTTGGCCAGCACGGAGGGCGGCGCGGCGCTGTTTGCAGTTGCGGGCGTGATCCGCTTTTCAGCCGGACTGGGGCGTGACCTCACTGCTGCGCCGGATGCCACCAGTGTCGCCAGCCTCAGCCTTGCCTTTGCCTTCATGGGCTTTCAGGCCAGCCCTCTGGCGGCAAAAATTATATTGTCCACGCGCAATGCCAATGGATTTGCCGCTGGTCAGACATGGGTTATGGCCGGATTTTTTGGTGGGCTGATTGCCTTTGGCATAGCGATCATCGGTGCTGCCGGTCTTATCAATCCGAACTATTCACTGGCTGGAGTGCTCGGCTCGTTGCTGCAAACTTCCCCCTGGTTTATGGCATGGCTGGTGATCGGGCTAGTGGCCGGAGTGCAGCTTCTGGCCGGTCTGGCCTTGCTGACGGCGGGCGAGGCGCTGGTGCGCACTATTTATAAACCCTATTTTCATTCGGCTCTGTCGCGGGCCGATACGGTGAACATCACCCGCATTGTCATTGGCCTGCTGGCCCTTGCGGCGGTGCTGATGCAATTTCTGACGCCCGTGGCCCTGTCCGCTTTGGCGGGCGTTGTATTGCCGCTGGCCTTTCAGCTCTGGACGCCGTTGCTGGGCATCACATGGCTGCGCTGGTTCACCCGTCCGGCCGTGGTGAGCGGGGTTGGTTTTGGCATGGCCGCTGTGCTGCTGACCGAGCCGCTCGGCTATCATATTCTGTCATTTCTTGGGCTGGAACTGCCCTGGGGGCGCTGGCCTTGGACGCTCCATTCTGCCGCATGGGGCATGGCGGCCAATCTGACGGCTGTGCTGCTGATTTCGGCCATCACCAACCGCCGCACGCAGGGTGAGGAAGCGGCGGATGTGCAGGCATTTATCGCTTCCACCCTGAAACCTGCGGCGCGGGTGCGCCGTCTCACCACAACCGCATGGTCCGTCGTGCTGGCATGGATGTTTCTGGCTGCTGGGCCGGGACTTATTTTTGGCAATACAGCCTTTGCCAATATTGGTATGCCCTCCATCTGGGCATGGTCAGGCCTGTTCTGGCTGCTGGGCGTGGCGATGATCTGGTTTTTATCCTATGCGATGGATATGGCCAGCCCGCTGCACCGGGAGATTGAGCCCTACAGCCCGCGGCCACGTCTGCGCCGCGATCAATCCATGCAGGAGCAGCGCCGGTTACGCATTCTCATAATCACAGCCGCAGCAGCCTTTGTGCTGATCGTGCTGGTGAATTTAAGTTTTGGACATTAGCCCCCTGACAGGAGATGAGTGTGACCCCTTTCATTTTTAACACCGTAAAAAGCATTCAGTTCGGGGCGGGCAGCCTTGGCCGTCTGGGGGATCTGGTGCGCAGGGACATGGGCACGCGGGTGATGCTCATCACCGATCCGGGCATGATGCGCACCGGCATAGTCGAACGGGCGCTGGGCAGTCTGGCTGCCGCCGGTGTGGCTGTGGATCTGTTCAGTGAGGTTGAGGCTGATCCGCCTGAATCCGTGATTCTGGCGGCGGTGGCACAGGCCCAAGCTGCCGATATTCAG
Organism: Beijerinckiaceae bacterium; assembly: GCA_036723545.1. GTDB lineage: Bacteria > Pseudomonadota > Alphaproteobacteria > Rhizobiales > Beijerinckiaceae > JANXSV01. The sequence continues at coordinate 1,105 of DAIMHB010000221.1, read as the reverse complement.
GGCATTGTCGGGCTCGGCGGCGGCTCGTCGCTGGATGTGGCCAAACTGGTGGCCGTGCTGGCGCTGGGCCGCGAGGAACTGAAAGCCATGTATGGCGTTGGTAATGCCAAGGGGCCGCGTCTGCCGCTGATTCTGGTGCCGACAACAGCAGGCACGGGCTCTGAGGTCACGCCTATCTCGATTGTCACCACCGGCACCCATGAAAAAATGGGTGTGGTGTCGCCGGTGATCCTGCCTGACATTGCTTTGCTTGATCCTGAACTTACCCTGGGGCTGCCTGCGCATATTACAGCGGCCACGGGCATAGATGCCATGGTTCATGCCATTGAGGCCTATGCCTCAGCCAGCGCCAATAACAATCCGGTTTCGCGCATTCTGGCCACTCAGGCCCTGACATTGATGGGCCGTTCCATTTTAAAGGCGGTGCATGAGGGCCGCGACATGGCGGCCCGCGCCGATATGCTGCTGGGCTCGATGCTGGCTGGGCAGGCCTTTGCCAATTCGCCGGTGGCGGCGGTTCATGCGCTGGCCTATCCGCTGGGCGGGCATTTTCATATTCCGCATGGCCTTTCCAATGCGCTGGTTCTGCCGCATGTGCTGCGCTTCAATGCGGTGACAGCGCCGCAGCCCTATGCCGAGCTTGCGCCTTTTGCCTTTCCCGAACTTGCGAAGCTGGAAGGGCAAGACCGCGCTGCCGCGTTTTGTGATCATCTGGCCGCGCTCTCCAAGGCCTGCGGCCTGCCGCAGAGCTTGCGGGACATGAAAATTCCGGAAGATTTTCTGCCGCGTCTGGCGGCGGACGCCATGAACCAGACCCGCTTGCTGGTCAACAATCCGCGCCCTGTGACGCAGCCCGATGCGCTGGCCATCTATCAGGCCGCTTACTGAAAGGACGAACCCATGCCATTGCAACTGCGTGATCCGACATTGCTTGAACACCGCGGATATGTTGCGGGGCATTGGGTTGAGGGAACACGCCGATTTCCCGTCACCAATCCATCCACCGGCGCATTGATTGCCCATGTTGCCGATCTGGGCGCGGAGGATGTGCGTCTCGCCATTGATGCGGCGCATGAGGCGCAGAAAAGCTGGGCCGCACTCACCG
>DAIMHB010000220.1:0-4377 GCA_036723545.1 Beijerinckiaceae bacterium | reverse complement strand
GTAGAGGATGAGACGGTGTAATGCATCACCAGCAAGCTGGGGTGCATTTCAGCACCACGGTTCGGGCTGTGCACCTGCACCACAGGATTGCCGTCACGGCACAACTGATGATCTTTGACCTCAAACATGAGTGGCTCCACTTGCTAAGGCCAAAAAAATGAGCCAAGCTGTGAAGCCATATTGAGTGTTTGTTGTGGGATTTTACCGGCCTTATTGCGGTCGGCAATGGGATTAAAACAGGTTTAATTGCTTTTGTGTGCGCAGTTTAGCGCGCCGTCTTTGCACAGTCGAAAGATCAACACCTAAGTGCAACGCGATACGGTCGTTTGACCAGCCCTGGGCCAGCAAGACCGGAATTTCCTGGTCGGCAATAATGTAATGCCCGCGCGGTATTTTAACATAAGAGCCACCGTTGCCGGCACCGCGAAACAGCCAGCAGATTTTTTCTGCTGCCGCCATACCCACCAGATTGACCAGCCAGTGACCTTCACGCGCCTGACCCGGAATATGCACGCGGCTGCCACCGCGTGCGCGGGCCAGCGTCATCGCGGCCTCGCGCCCGGCCGCCGCTTCGATCTCGCCGAGCAATCCGGGCAAAGGCGCGCGCTCAAGCATAGGCCTGCACCATATAGCTGCGCAGTTTTTCGGCGCTTTCGGAAGGAATAAAAAATCCCTCGCCCCATATATTTACAATTTCAATGCCAAACGGGCGCAATTTTTTGCGGATTTTACAGATATGAACACTGACAATATTTGTGCTGGATTCACTGTTCCAGCCCCAAACCATTGTAAATATATATTCTGTGCTGATGATTTTTGGTGATACCTTAAGAAGCATTGCCAAAATCTGTTTTTCTTGATGCTTAAGTTTTAACTTGGGATCAAATGTCAGTGCCGGGACAAGCATCTCGCGCAGCTGGCGGCATTCCTCTTCCAGCTCCTCGATGCGCTCACGCAGTGCCACTACGCTATTTTGCATGGGATGCTCCCTGTTTTAAAAACGTGCGCAGGCGAGTGCCCAGTTGATTGGCCAGATCATCCCAATGAGCGGGGGTGTAATATTCAAACGCAGCGGGTTTGCCGCGCGCATAGCCATATTTCTCAAAATCAGACGGCCAGCCGGTCTCACCCGCAATAAAGGGCGAGTAGCCGCCGCAGGCCACCAGCCTTGCGGCAATGGCGCGGCAGACCTCATGCTTGACCTGGAGTTGATCGCTCAAGCCCTCATCCGGCCAGACCACGCCGCCCTCACGGGCAATCCACGCCTTCAGCCCTTCGATGGCTTTGGCTGCTAGACGGGGATCGGTCAGAAAGCGCGTATGGGTCACACGGGTTTGCCGCTGCACAAATTTCAGCAAGGCTTTGTCATCTTTGGAATAGGCCAGACCCAGATTGTAAGCCGCGATCCAGAGGGCCTGCAGTGGTGCGGCATAGCGGCCTGTGGCTGTGTCGGCCGCGGCACGGGTGCCGGGCTGATTGGCCCGGCGTTTGAGATCATCAATCAGCGCTTTGGCCTGATTGTCGGTCAGGTCTTTGGACGAGGCCACGCGAAACTTGGTTTGCAGCAAGCCGCGATAGGCATCGTCATCCAGCCCCTCAACCTGACGGCGCAACGTATGGATCGCTTTGGTTTGAGCAAGAGAGGTCATGCGCGACCTCCCTTGCCTGTCGTCAGTTGGGCAGAGCGGCTTTTAGCTCTCTCACAACCATATTGAACAAATAACCTAGCGCTTCTCGCGACACGGTTACCTGATCTCCGGTGCGTATATCGGCGGAACAAAGCTGATCCAGCGCCTCTAACGCACCTTTGGCGCGAGTGATGGCGATTTCCTGATCGAGAGTGAGTGTCATGTCTATCACTCAGCCCTCTGCAAACAGATCGGGTTGCTTGTGTGCATGTTGATACAGGTCGCGTTTTGCAAGATAGGACTTCGATTTCTCGTCCCATTCCGCCCAATCGCCATAGTCGATCAGGCCGCAATCCTCCATCTCTTCGATAATATCCATGATTGTTTCGTATTTGCGGCGCAACATTGATGGCACTTTCAAGCGCTCCACACCGGCCTGCTGATAGGCCGCAATGCGCGCCATGAGCCCATGATGACCGATGGCCATATTCGCCGCCCGTCTGCGCATTTTTTCGCTGGTCTTCAATTCGGCTGTCAGTTCCAACACACGCGCCTCCAGCACCTGATGCTGCCCGCGAAAGTAGCGGTCTAACACCTCGTCCGCTTCGTTCTGATATGCGGTCAAGGCATCTCGAAATTGTGTCTTGATGCGGTGAACCTCTATCCCACCGAGCCAACCCGCCACCTTGGTGAGAGGTAGACAGGAAGTTTGCTGTTCCCCTGAGGTCGAGGGTATGAAGCACTGCTTCACACCCCAGCGCTGAGGATGCTTGCGAAACTTGGCTAGCTGTCCGGTGAGGGACACACCGAAGCGCTCGCAGAGCGGTTTGACAGGCACATAGATGCCGTCTTCTGTTTCGAATGTTGTGATGGTTTCCCCGTGGAAGGGGACAAGATGCGTCTTCATGATCTGCTCCAGTAGATTGAGGAACCCACAGGTTCCGGGAGTTAGAAACATTGCTACTGGACAATGCCCGCGCGTCTTTAGGGCCTGAGCCCATTGGACATGCACACGCGGCTCCCGGATGATTGTGTGAAAACGCAATATCGGGGCGTGACCGCCAGTAGCTATGTTGTTCGATTTCGCTTTCTAAGACTTGATCGAACTTGTTAACTATGAACCAATTTGCATTTCTTGAAAAGGTGTATTTTTCATGAATGAACCAACAGCATACGAAATACTTCCCGACCTTTGTGAAGCGATCCGCCATTTTGGACATGTGAAAACGAATGAATGTCTTTGGCTTGCTAAATACGTTGCTCAATTTTGGCATAGTAACACTGAACGAGACATACTCCGAATAGGTACCTTGATGAATACCAAGGAACTGGCTGAAGCCGGTTATCCGCGTTGGTTGAAATTTGGAAAAGAAAGCTACGAAGTGTTGACCCCAGCAGGTCGATTGCTTGCTGAAAATGCGTTCAAAAGTACAATTTCTCGTGCGAATGGAAGATATTATCAGGCAAAAGAATTCCGTAGACTTCGTCGTGATTTGGCAATGCAAATTCCGTTTCGATCCGCGTACTTGATTTTTGCTCCGGCTTATCAGCAATGTGAAGCCATTCGTGTATTCAAAGATTTTCGCTTCGAAACCGCGCAAAGTTTGAGACATATTCCCTTGCCTGAATGTGACCAAGACATATGTGGGTGCCGCTACATGGGAGAGCTTTGATTTCGACTTCATTGCTTTGCCCCCTCAAGCTCAACTTCAAACGGCTTGACAACAAAGGCCTCGCCAGATGTGCCGATAGTGACGCCGCTCAACAGTCGCGCTTTAAGCGGGTCAGCCAGCATGGCCTCTTTATTGACCTCGGTTTTCACCCGCAAAAAGCCGGTCAGGCCCTTGGCCTCGCATTGCTTGATGACATTGTCGGCATCGCGGATTGAGACCTTGGGCGGGTTCAGGCGCCATTCGATTTCGCCGGTGCCCAAATTGGCAAATTTCACCTTGTTGTCATTGGTCAGGGCTTTGCGGTTGGCCTCGGCCCATATGCGCAGGCCTTCAGTCATAGCTTTGACCTCTTCGGCGCGCGGCGCAGCGAGCTTTTCAAAGCGCTCTTTAACCTTGGCCAGTTCATCATTCATATCGGCCTCAAAGCGGCCAATATCGCGCTGCAATTCACCAATGACTTTGACATAGGCCGCGGCTTCATCGCGGTTTTGTGGCACCGGCATATTGGCACCGGTTGTTTTGGATTTGGTTTTTTTGGCCATTTGGCACACCTTTTTTGTGGTTTTAAAAGGGTTTTAAAGATGGTCTTCAGGCAGCCGTGCCACCGTTTTCAGGTTGATCGACATAGAGCAGGCGCGGATGCAGCAGCACTTTGCCGCTGGCGATTGACCGCATCAGGTGATTGTCAGCCTCATGGTCCGGTTCTGGTCCATCGGGCCAGTTAAGATCGGATATGAATTTTTCCAGCGCATCGGCTTCGGCATGAATGGCCCTCGCACTGCTCTGGAGATCATGGAGATGGCGCAGCCCCTGTTCCATTTTTTCGGCACAACGGGCATAGGTGCCGACCACGTCAAGCAATGCGGACATGGCCTTTGGCGTCATCTCGACACCTGTCTTGCGATATGGTTCGAGACTGTTTTTGAATGTGGCGAGACACACAGAAAGTGGATCAGTCAGCATGGTTTGCTCCTGTTTTTTGACGGTTGTGCGGGCATTTTTTGCAGGCATGAAACAGCCGCGTGCGCAAAGCAGAGGTCGCGGCAAAGGGCTTTTTTTGCTCGTCCAGACATTGG
>DAIMHB010000219.1:0-4379 GCA_036723545.1 Beijerinckiaceae bacterium | reverse complement strand
ATTGCCTTTGTGCTGATCCGCTTTGGTCTGCGTCCGGCCATGAATGCCATTCTCGCCACTCAACCGCAAACTGCGGTTGAGGAAAACATGGGCGAATTGCCAATGGCCGATGGCCTGCCCGCGCTGGGCATGATGGGCGATGGACTGGAGGACTCAGGTGGCTTCATGCCGGGCCTGCCCGCCACATTCCAGGGCGAGGATGAGCCGAGCCTGATCGACGACCTGATTCAGCGTCCGCGCCGTTCCCCGCAAAAGCGTCTGGAACAGATGGTTCAGTTTGATGAGGAACAGGCTGCGGCCATTCTCAAACAATGGATTCAGCGGGGGCAGGCCGCATGATTGAGCGTTCCATCACACAGTATCTGGCCAATCATGACCGGCGCAGAGGGGCCGCTCCGCCCGCATCTGTCTGGGCCCCTTCAGGTTCCGGCAGTGCCCTGTCCGGCCGGCCCATGCTGGATATGGCAGGCCTTGAGTTTGAGGATGCCGCCACCGACATGGCCGAGAGTGAGGGCGAGGCGCAGGTTGAATCCCGCTTTGTGCCGCTGGCCGACGATATGCCACAACCAACATTTGAACCCTATCCGCCGGAGCACAAAGGGGCTGAATCACCGCAGGTGCATGAGCTGGTTGAGGCCGAGATAAATGCCGCGCGCGAGGCTTGGGTTCACACCGAATCCGCAGTGCTGCATGAGCGGATCACATCCGCCTTTGCCGAGATGGAAAGATCTATTGCCGATCAGGTTGCGCGCAGCCTTCAGCCTTTCGTGCAGGACGCGATGCGGCAACTCGTGCTTGAGGCGCTGGTGCACCGTATGGATGCGGTGCTCAGCGGCGAAAATGGCCCGGTTTTAAGGGTTTCCGGCCCGCAGGATTTGCTGGCAGCAGTGCAAGATCATTTGAAAGACCAGGCTGCGGCGGTCATCTGTGTGGTTGCACCTATCCCGGAGGTGCAGGTTATTGCCGGATCGCTGATGATGGAAACATCGCTCAGCGAATGGGTGAACGCCCTGCGTGCAGCGACCGGGGCAGAACGGGCGGATATTCTTGCGCCAGATGAGGACCACTGATGAGTGACGAGCACCCGCACGAGGTTTTTATTGTCAAACATGGCCATGATGATCATGAGGATGGGCATCACGGCGGCGCGTGGAAAATTGCCTTTGCCGATTTTATGACCGCCATGATGGCTTTGTTTCTTGTGCTCTGGCTGATGGGGGCCAATGCCAAGACCAAGGAGTCGCTCGCTCATTATTTTAACCCGATCAAACTTCAGGACATGACCAAAAAACAACAGGGCTTGAGCGAGCCGGACGATACAGCCCCCGCCTTTGCCAAAGTGGAAACGGGCAAGGATGTGGGCGTGAAGGAAACGCCGGACAAGGAAAAATCGGCAGGGGGTGAGAGCGGCGAGCCTGCACCCAAATTTACCGAGACCGAATTGTTTCACGATCCTTTCACCATTCTGGATAAAATCGCCGGACGGGCGGCCCGCGCCGATGATGCGGCCAAACCCAGCCCTCTGGCCGACAAGCAAACAGAGGCCGCCAAAGAGAGCCAGGCGTTTTCCGACCCTTTTGCGCCCGCTGCCCAGCCTCCCGGGACAGAGCCGCATCCCTCAACCCCCGCACCGGCCCAGCCGCCGCCAAAGCCCGGCACGGCGACGGAGGCCAAGCCGGGAGAGCCACAGATTGTTGCGGCCATCCAGAAAATGGTTGAGGCGGACAGCACCAGCGGGCTTCAGGTGAGTGTGACACCTGAAGGCACATTGATTTCGATAACGGACGGGTCGAATTTTCCAATGTTTGCCAGTTCCTCAGCCGAACCGCAGCCCAGAATGGTTCAGCTCATGTTCAAAGTGGGAGAGATTATTAAAACGGCCAACAAGCCGATTGTGGTGCGCGGCTTTACCGATTCCCGCGCTTTTAAGAACAAAGACCATGATAATTGGCGCTTGTCGGCGGACAGGGCCAATATGGCCCGTCTCATGTTGCTGCGGGGCGGCGTGTCCGAAAAGCTGTTCGACCGGGTTGAAGGCCATGCGGACCGGCAGCTTAAAAACCCCGCCCATCCCGAAATGGCCGAAAACCGCCGAATTGAAATTTTGATTCAGGGCCAGAAATTATGACGCAGCGGAGTTGAGACTGTGAGGCTATGGGCTGGGATTTTGCTCTGTTTGCTGGCTTTGCGCCCTGCTGCTGCCGAGGAAGCGGCGCGCAGCACGCCGCCATTTGAACTGGTGCGTTCCCTGCAAAGCCTTCAGGACAAAATCGGCATGGGCAATAAGGCCATACAGGAGGCGCGCCCCGCCCTGATGAGCCGGGTTGCCGAAAATTTCAAGGCCGCGCCGGACAGTGTCTGGCAGGACATCCGCAACCAGCGCGCCGCCCTGCTTTATCTGCTCAATGGCGGCGACCGCAATCTTGTGCGGATGCTTTATGCCAAGGGTGTTATGGTCAATGCGGATGCTGCCCTGTTCGAGGGGGCGCTGGCCTATGTCAGCGGTGATCTGGAAAAAGCCCGTCAGGCATGGCAAAAGCTCGATATATTTTCCCTGCCTGCATCGCTGGGGTCGCATGTTGCCTTTGCGCAGGCGGCGCTTTGTGTGAAGTCCAATCCGGCGCAGGCGGTGAAATGGCTCGATACTGCCCGCGTGCTCGCCCCCGGAACACTCATTGAGGAGGCGGCCCTGCGCCGCGAACTGACCCTGCTGCAGGGTGATGAGAATGCGGATGCGTTTTTGTGGCTGGCTGCAAATTATATGCAGCGCTTTGACAGATCACTCTACAGCGATGAAGTGCGCAAACGGCTGGTTCATGTGGCGCCGGCATTGCTAAGCAGCGCAAAATATGAGGACCGCGTCATCCGCCTGCTTGTTCATCTGCCGGATGTGGATGCCATGTCGGTCTATCTGATGGCGGCCGGTGTGGCCGTAACCCATAATCATGTGGCGCAGGCCGAAAACTGGGCCGGAATTGTGCTGGCCATGCCCGGCGTGGTGGGTGTGGAAAAATCCCGCGCATTGCTTTACCGCGCGGCCGCACGGCTTGACCGGCTTGATTATGCGGCCGCGCGGGCGGCGCTGGCTGAAGCCGAGCCCCGTTTTCTCATCGGCCCGGATGCGCGCTTGCTGCAGGCTGTTCAGGCCATTCTGAACCTCAATCCTGCCCCCCTCAAAGCGGATGCCCCGGCTGAGCCTTTGAAATCCGACCCTCCTCCGGAGAAGCTGATCGAAACTGTGCAGGCCCTTCTGGACGGAACCGATCATCTGTTAAGCGAGCATAAGCCATGACACCTGTAAACCTTCCCGATGTCACGCCCATGCCCCGTCAGATGGAGTCAGGGAAATCGTCCCAGCCGCGGGAAAAGGGCAGCGAACATGATCGTTTTGCGCAAGAATTGCATCAGCAGGCGCCCCAGCCGCATGAACTCAAGCCTCCGGCATCAGACCCGCAGGACTCTGGCCGCAAGACCGGGCCCGCATCCATGCAGATGCCGCTGTATCGGCAGCCCGATGCAGATGTTTCCCAGCTTCAACCGCAGGAGACACGAACATCCATGCCTTTGCCGGCCACGGACGGGGAGGCAGACAGCTTCAAAGCGAAGGATCCAGCCTATGGACTGACGTCAGAAGCGGATACGCCGCCTCAGACCCCGCTCCAAACCCGTGTCGCCGAACAGCGCGAGAAGCCGTCACAGTCCGCGACGGCACAAGAACATCTGCCCGCGCCCGCTGACCCTAAGGCCCAACCGGCACCGCTGCCACCTCTGCCAGCGCCATCAAGGCTTGGTGCACAAAGCCCCGCTCCGGCGGCAATAACTCTGCCCCCAGCGTCGAAAACGGACACTTCAGACCCTAAATTGCCGGTCACTGATTCTGCTGCGGGTGCGTATCTGTCCCTTGAGTCTGGTTTACAGTCTGAAAAGACCTCGGTGGCTGCGCCCGCACCTGCCATCAAGCCGGATGTCGCAAGCACGCGTACCGCCACGCAGCCTGAGGCGCGCGATCTGGTTGCTTTTGCCGCCAAGCCCATGGCAGGGCCGGTGACTGTGGCAAATCATGATAAAAAACAGAGCGATAGGCCACAACACACAACAAGCAACCATGAGGATGCCCCCCAACCTGCTGCTGCGCCCTCACCGCTTACGCCGGCGCAGATGGTCTTGACTCTGGTCTCACTGCCTTTGTCACAGCCGCCTGGCGCTACGCCCTCTGGGACTGCAGACCCCGCCGCACGCGCCGCGCGGCCTGTGACGGGCCGTGGGTCTGCGCAGGTGCCCTCATCCCCACGCGAGGCGTCTGATGTCCTTGCTCCGGGCCTGTCCCTTGCCGAAAATGGGGGGACTGTGCCTGATTTTGCCTCAGCATTCCCTCACAC
>DAIMHB010000218.1:0-4409 GCA_036723545.1 Beijerinckiaceae bacterium | reverse complement strand
CTTTAAGCCCGGCCAGAACGGCAGGGATCTGACTGGCGTCTGTTGTCGCATTGATCTGCGTCTGTGCTGTCCTGCGCAACGCCAGCACCATACCGACAATTTGCTGGTAGGCTGTTGCATTGGCGATCACCGCCGCCGCACAGGTTTGCAGCGTAACCGCTGGGTTGTTGGCCGCAGTCACCTGATCTTGAAGCAGTGATGGGGCTGGTGGCGTCTGACCGGCCTGCACCAGCCGCGCCTCAATAAGCTGCGCGGGCCACGAGTCCACTTCGGCTTGTGGATATTGGTTGGTGATCGAGGCGGTCAGCGTATTGGCATAGGCAATGCACTCGGCAATCGCGGTAGCTTGTGCTATAGCGAGGGGCGTGACGGGGTATGGTGCAATTATATTACCCGCTGCAGTCCAATTCATTAATTTAACATAATCTGAATTTGTAGGATCGGCGGGTATTGTTGATGTGCCAATGTCTGAAATGACATTGATTAATGTTTGAGCAGCGTTAGCCCATGTAGCTGATGTAATCGTCATATCAAAGCTCCGCCGTCAAAAGCAAATAAGTGGATGTACCCGTTGTTGCGAACACAACCGGCGCGGGAACGGTTTGTGCTGCAATCTGCACAGAAAGGCTGTTGATGCCTGCATTAAAAATCACATTACCGACGTTTGAATTAGTCCAGCTACCAATTTGCGTGACCGTAGGCGTTGCACGCATTACCACCGGATAAACAAGTGTTTGTGTGATATAAAGAGTATTTACTGCATATCCACCAACCCAAATATCACCAGCCACATTGCCGCCCAGTTTCAGACAATATCGTTGCGACAGGCCAAGCTCACAACTATACGGGCGCAGCTCAATAGGAGTAGCTGATGATCCTGGTTCAAACTGAACATTGCTGATTGTTATTGACTGCCCTGCGGCCAGATTAAGCCCATTGATTAAATTAACCGCATAACCATTCGCGGTGCTTGTGGGGGTAAATGTTGTAGAATACCGCGTGGGTGTGGTTGTAACCGCCCAATTTCCTGATTTATCGGAAGTTGTGGCTGTATAATTATCAACGGCTGTAGGATAATATGTTGACCACGGAATGTTTAAATTAGCAGATGCTGCAATGGTTGTGCTCAGAGTTACAGGTCCAGATACATACGCAATATCAAGTGCAGAAATTCGCTGATACATAGACAGGCTGGTGACGGTTGTTGTTGCTGTTATAACCAGAGCATAATTGCCGGGTGATCCTGTGCGTTGCACAGTATATGTGCCCGATGATGCCCCAACAGCCCACCGATCTACTGTATAATTGTTTGGCGTATTAACAGACGCTCCATTGTTTCGCTGATCAACGGCAAAGATGCCGTTAATCAATTTGTTGCGGAAACCTGTGAGACCAATATTCGTCAACTGCGACCCGTCAACGGCAGGCAGTTTGCCGTTGGCATCCAGCATCACAACATTGCCGGCAGCTGTGCCGGTGTTTTTGGATGACGCCGTGCCTAATGTGGCACTGTTGGCCGGTGTAAAGCCGAGCGCACTCAAAATGGCCGCTTGCGAAACAGATGTCAGAAAACCATTGGGATTTGTAGCCCCGTTATATGGTGTATAGCCCAAAATTAAGGCCAGCTGAGCAGCGGTCAGGTTCGACGATTTCAGATTGAGCGAGTTGATGACGCCGCTGCTATCCGCCCAATAGAGCAGACCGTTTTTTTGGTCGATCATCAGCTCGCCATCCGCGAGGGACGAGGGAACTGTGCCGATAAGCGTCCGTTTGAGCTGGATGAGTGACATGCTGGCTCCTTAAATCACGCCGCCGTCGATGATCGTGGCTTGAACAGAGTTGGGGCCGTCAATTTTGTCCCAGGTGGTGCCATCAAAAACCACCATGTCCCCCGCACTCCAGACCGAACAGCCATCGAGAGTCGTGGTGCCTGCCGTAGAAACCTTATACATATAGCCCTTGGTGCCGGTGCCGCTGACCAGCGCAGGCGAATTGGTCGAGGCGTTCCAAGTGCCCTGGTAATTAAGTGCGCCCACCACCGAAGCCGGAATTTGCGCGGTCGTCAGTTTACCGGTGGCGTCCAATGTTGCCACGCCGCTCGCCGCGCCAAGCAGAGATGCCAAAACAAAAGCGCCGGAACCGCCAATGGCGACAATGGATGTGCTGTTCCCCGATCCGTCATCGCCTTTACCGATGTAAAGGATATTGGCAAGCCCGTCCCAAACCTGTTCGCCGGACAGCAAGCCGCCCGCACCTGTAGTCAGGGGTGCAGTGCCAATTACCAGCGCAGCGCCAGTATTCCGGCGTTTTGTCTGCATTTTTATGGTCATTTAAAACTCCTTTTAAATTGTGCCGCCGTCCATGAGGTTGTCGGATATGGTTGGGCCGTTATAGGTGTAGGGCACTGCTATTGACTGGACTGCACTGTCGATATTGCCGCCGTCCACCACTGCGGCCGCCAGAAATGGCGGGGATGATGGCGAGATCAGCCAGGATGAAAACTGCCCTTGGCCATAGGTTTCCATCACATTCAGCCGCAATGTGCCGGTTGTTCTGTCCCATGATGTCATCAGCCCGGCCATCATTGCCGTGGCATCGCTGGACATCACGCTGAGCCAGCGGGCCGGTGCAAATTGAGCGGCCTGTGTGGTTGGCACCAGCAGCGTCAGCGTGCCGGTTGCTATTTCGGCCAGAGTTGTGCTGGTGGCCTCAAAAATGGCCCCCAGATCCGCCAGTGCCGTCAAGGATTGATAAACCGGCGTCAGGGCATTGTTCAGCCGATCCAGCCCCACCTGCTGGATCAGGGCAAGTTCTGCATCAAAATTCGGTTTATATGTTTCCAGCGCCCGCAGCCGCGCATCAATATTGCTCATGGCACGGTTCATCCGCTCAGGTGAGGCGGAGCGGTCAACGCTGAAATCGAGATCAACCGGCAGGTTTGACATCGGCAACAACCCCCGCACTCTGCATTGCTGTTAATGTCGCCTGATCCACCACATGTGTGCCCGGACGATAAAAATGATCACGGACTGTCACCGAGCGGTTGAGTTTGACCTCCGAATAATCCGTCCATGAAATAGGCGGTAATATCAGATTGGGTTTTGGGGCGGGTTGATTGAGTGGCATCGCATCTCTCCTTATAAAATCCAGTCCTTACGCCACGCGACATGGAACGTATTGAGCGCTGTTGTGGTTGTGCCGGCCGACTGGATTTTATAGGCCGACACCGGTGCAGCCAGGTTGAACACATAGGTGCGCTCCAATGCGCCATCTGCCGTGTTCACATCCGAATATGAGGACGGGCTGACCAATGTGCTGAAGGTTGCGCCGGTCAGCAGTTTGAGCTGGGCCGCGTGGAAGTTTGGATCAAAACTCTCATAGCGTTCGGTCACACGGATTTGAGACGTCGCCACCGGAGGGGTGCGGGTGATTGAGATGTGATTAAAGGCTATGCGCGGCCGAGCCACATGCACATTGCTTTGCAGCAGGTTCAGCGCGGGCATAATATCCGATGTGCCCGCAAACACGGCATGAAATGGCAGCAGCGGCGGAATATTGCCTCCGGCATTCAGGGTGCCAGCATTTGCCGCAGACAATGAAATCCATTTACCGTTGACCTGCACCTCAAATGTCAGGTTGGCCGATGATGGCACAACAGCCCCGGACAAAATATCAATCGACGTAATGCCGCCCGCCAGTTGCAGCGGCTGCAGGTCAATGACCGAAAGAGACTGGCGGAATTTTGCAGTGTAAAGGTTGAATGCCAGATGTTTTGTCAGATCACCCTGAGCATAGGCGCCGCCCACCACTGTGAAAAACGTGCCCTGACTGAATGCCGTACCGTCGGCTGACCCGACAAAATGATTGGCTCCGGTGATGACAACCACGGCATAACGCTTGCCCGCCTGCAAATAGACCGGCGTCGCCAATGCAAATTTGGTTTCGGACGGAGACAGCACCAGGCTCGGCTGATCCAACGAGGCCTGAGCAATAACCTGTGTTAAATCGGGCAGGCCTGTGGTTGTTGCCTCACAAATAATGACATTGACCGCACCCTGCGCGTCAATTTTTGTAAAAAACAGTCCAACAGAGTGCAGCCATGCATCTTGTCCGATCGGAAATGTTTCGGCAATCTGCGCACCGCTGACTTGATTTGTTGTGGTGATACGATCCCAGTAAGGATCAGACACAGTATCAGACCAAAATTGCTGCAACCGCACGGAGACATGCGACAACCCGCCCGAATTGGCCGAATATACCCCACCCGTCAAGTCGAATGCGGCCTTGAACGTTTCTCCATCATTGAGCGTAAATATCCCGGAAATCGGATCATATGTTCCGGACTGCCAGAATGATGAATTGGTGCAAACCGTAAATTCCGTGCCATAGCGGATACGCTGGCGGCTCAT
>DAIMHB010000217.1:0-4413 GCA_036723545.1 Beijerinckiaceae bacterium | reverse complement strand
ATGCAAGGCCGGATCATCCTCAAAGTCATGAGGCATGGTCTCATCCGCGCCGGAATTGGGCAGAATGAAAGACAGAACAACCGAGACAATCGCATTCACACTTACCGCGAGCAGGCCGATATAGACAGAGAAGCCAAGACCCGTTGACCACACCGGCACCCAGTTGGGCGGTGAATAGGCCAGATAAATGCCAAGCGAAATGCCCGCGAGCCAGCCCAGCAGCAAGGCTGTGCCATGAATGCGGCGGGTATAAAGCCCGAACACAATCGCCGGAAAGATCTGGATCATCGCCACACCGCCCAGCAACTGGAAATCAATCGCATATTTGGTCGGCATGAAGAAGATGAAGGCCAGTGCGCCCACTTTCACAATCAGTGAAATGAATTTAGCCAGACCCGATTCCTGTTCCGCGCTCATGTTGCTGTTGACGAAAGGCCGCCAGACATTGCGGGTGAACGTATTGGCCGCACCGATCGACATCACCGCCGCAGGCACCAGCGCGCCAATGGCAATGGCCGCGAAGGAGAACCCCACGAACCATTCCGGAAACATCTTGAGGAACAGTTGCGGCACCACATCCTGCGGATTGGTCACCTTGATCCCCGCCGCATGGGCCATAATGCCCAGAAGCGCAATCAGCCCCAAAACCAGCGAATAGGCTGGCAATGTCATGGCATTGGTGCGGATAGCCTTGGCCGATGAGGCCGAAAGCACGCCGGTCAGCGAATGCGGATACATGAACAGAGCCATGGCCGAGCCGATAGCCAGCGTAATGAACGGAACCACCTGACTTTGGGTCAGAACAATACCCGCAGCCACCTTCACCGGCGGATTGGCCGCAGCCCCCGCCGCGACCTTGGCCTCAAACACCTTGCTGGCCGCATCAAAAATCGCACCAAATCCACCCAGTTCATAAGGGATGATGATGACCGCCGCGACCACGAAAATATAAATCATGATGTCTTTGACAAAGGCGATCATTGCCGGTGCGCGCAAGCCGCTCTTATAGGTGTAGAGCGCCAGAATCAGGAAGGCCACGGTCAGAGGCACATGCTCCAGCCAGCCCTCGCCATGGAAGCCCAGCGCCTGAATCACCTTTTCCATGCCCACAAGCTGCAAGGCAATATAGGGCATGGTGGCCACAAGACCGGTGACGGCCACAGCCAGTTCCAGCCCCTTGTTGCCATAGCGGCCATAGACAAAGTCACCGGCGGTGACATAGCCCTTGCGTGCGGACACGTTCCACAGGCGCGGCATGATCAGAAAAATCAGCGGGTAGACGATAACCGTATAAGGAACCGCAAAAAAGCCATAGGCACCAATGGCATAGACCAGTGCCGGCACGGCAATCACCGTATAGGCGGTGTAAAGGTCGCCGCCCAGCAGAAACCAAGTGATCCACGAGCCGAACTGACGTCCGCCAAGGCCCCACTCGTTGATCTGGGACAGATCGCCAGATTTCCAGCTCGAAGCCAGAAATCCCATGATCGTCACGAGAGCGAAAAATCCAACGAAAACAATCGTGGCTGTCCAGTTGAGATGATCAATCACTTGGAGCCTCCCGATTTCTGGCTGTCAAATGTGCTGGCCGCATAGATAAACGCGACCGAAACCGGCACCACCAGCAGACTGTACCAGTAAAAAAACGGAAAGCCGAACAGTTGTGGCTCAACAGAGTTATAAAAAGGCACAACCAGCGCAGCTACACATGGAATAAGCAGCAAAATATATTTCATAGTCCCCCCATCCTAGCAGCCGCATCAAGCCAATCATAAGCTGGCTTTTATAAGCAGCGGCGAAGCATAATATTAAAAATTTTGAACAATCAAGCCATTATATCGAATTTTTGTTCCGCATTACGAAACGTTTGATGCCAATTCATCCCAAAGCCGCGAGCCACAAAAATTGAAAACCGAATAAATAAATAATCATAAAAATAATCGATAATATTAGAAAAAATATCAAAAATTACTTGAGCATTTAAATTAATTTTTATAATTATTTAATTAATTTTGTTAATAAAATAAGAGGACGTACAGTTATGGCAAGATGGATCGATAAAATAAATTTTTCTGGCAAAAAACGTCACTCTCACAGTTTTTCCACACCACAAAAAATCGATATAAACTCTAAATTAACTGAGCCGACATCTCACAATATTCAAGGTGACGTAGGTAACGCAATACGCGTATTGGGCGGATATCACGAATCTTTACGCACGCGCTGCGAAACCATAGTCTCTACATTAAATATTTTCAGGTCCTCTTCGAATGAAATCGAAGAGTTAATTTTTGAATTCAGCAATCTTGCAACTGAAACACAAGAAAAAAGTAAAGCGCTGAAAATTGCTCTGGAAGCCTTGAACAAAGAAACAGAGCTGAGCAAAGCATTGCGTGAAGATATTGTAATTCTTCAACATACATGTTCAAAATTAGAAACTCAACTGGAAGCGAGCACCTCGGCAAAATCCGCAAGTGATGTGCGATGCGCCGGTCTGGAAATTCAGCTGCGCGCAACACAAAGCGAATTAAAGGATAATATTGCTCATCTGCGTGAAGTGGACATGGAATTATCCACAAAAAGAACAGATTTAGAGGCGGCAGAACAGGAAATAAATCGTCTGGCTCAACGGCAGAAGTCTTTGGATAAGGCCTATATTGATGCTTGTGAGGATCGACGCATCGCGCGTGAAAAATTATTGTTTGAAACTGAAGAGCGACTCAAAATTTCCAAACACAATGAAGAATTGTCACAGGCTTTAACGCTAAGCCGTCGCAATGCTTTGGATCTTCAATCCGAACTTGATGAAACCAAAATTAAATTCGCAGATGCCGATGCCAATGTTCATAAATTAAACGTCGAGATCAGCCGGTTGCAAGAACTTGTGCGCGCCACAAAAGTGCAAATGGAGTCTGAACTGTCCAATAATGATATGAAACTTGTCGGCCTGAATTCAAGATTACGGCTTACAGAACAATTATTGGAGCAAGCACGTGATGAAAGCCGCCGCATTATGGATGAACGACTGATTTTTGATGAAACAGAGCGGCGCCTCAAAATAGCTGAAACTACGATTTCAGAACTGCGCAACGAGGTGAAGAAAGATAAAAATAAAATTGTTGAACTGGAACAAATACGAGCCACCCTTATTGAGCGTGCTGAAGAATTACAGTCGCAAAACTATGAAAAACAACATCTTAATCAACAGGCTGCAGAACGTATACACGCAATGCAGGAACGACTTGCAAGCCTGGAAGAAACCTATGCGCTTGATGTGCAAAAGCTCAACGACCAAATCAAGAAATTATCTGAAGAAATTACATCTGAACGTAGCAACAAAGCATTTATTGAAGGGGCGCTTCAAACAGCGCGGCTTGATCGTTCACAGTTGCAGAACAAAATCATCAAACTCAAACAAAGCGACAGTGCAAAAGCCACAGTGATCCTCAACGAAATCAAGGAAGATGAGCTGAGAGATATCGAATCGTTAAATTCACAACTCATATTGAGCAAAGACAATGTAACGAAACTCCATCAGTGACTGTGAAACTGGTCAGGCGCAATATATTCAGGTCAGGCTGCGCAACAGGCCTGAATATATTTTATGAACAGAGAATAGGCAGATTTCAAAACGCCTTGAAGGTGATGATGGTGCGCGTATCCACGATGCCGGGAATGATATGGACATTTTTGCCGACAAAATGGCCGATATCCTCGTTTTTATCGACATAGAATTTCGCTAAAATATCAAACTGGCCGGCTGTCGAATAAATTTCCGAAGCGATCTCCGCCTCGGCCAGGGCGCTGGCCACTTCATAGGTGCGCCCAAGGGCACATTTGATCTCGACAAAAAATGTTTGCACGGCTCACTCCTTTTTGGCTTCAATTTCAACATCACGGTCATAGGCCGTCTGCACCTGAAAGTCTTTCTGATAGGTTTTGTCATCATGTCGGGCAATGGCAACATAGTCACCCTCAGCCAGTGCAAGCGAGGGAAACGCCCCGATCAGTTCGCGGATAATATCACCCCCCGGCGTCAGCACCGTAAAACTTGTATTGGCCAGCGCCTCGCCGCCCTCCTTGTTCACCAGCTTAAGTGTGATCAAAGCCGCGCGATGGCGCAAGGTCACATCCGTTATTTTATTGGCCTGAACCGAGAGGTCAGCGGTGACAACCGAGTTGGTGGGCGACGGCTCGCCCGGACTGGCGTCCAGCGCCCCTACGCCCACCGTGTCCAGATAGACTGATTTGATATGATACCGGCCCGGCGGCAAAACAATGAGCTGGTCAGGCTTGGCATCCTCAACCACAAGTTTGGCCTCAGAATTGGTTTTTTCCGGCACAAAAATAGACATGGACACTTTATTGGCCGTGAGTTTCGCGCTGCCCAGCGTGGGAGAAATGGTCATGCCG
>DAIMHB010000216.1:0-4433 GCA_036723545.1 Beijerinckiaceae bacterium | reverse complement strand
CATTTGCCACTCTGGTTTCAACCCCACTGCCGCCCTCACGTCCGGCAGGCTTGCAGCAATTTGCTTTGAATGGCCCCCTGCCCCCGACCAGACCGGTGGAGCTTGCGGCTCTGGCCCGCGCCAAACCAGACAAAATTTCCCAGTTGCTGGCCAAAGCGGATCTGCCGCTGGCCGCATCGGCAAAAGCCGCCTCAAAACAGGACGACAATCTGAGCAAATCCGGCCCCGTGCTTGCCTATGCTGCGCCTGACACAACAGCCACGGCAACACTGGCGCCCCACGCCCCGCCGCAGCCCAGACCCGCCCCTGTGCGTGCGCTGATTGATGCCAAACCGGAACTTGTGGCCGCCCAGTTAAACCGCGCGACCCTGCAAAGCAAAAGCACCTCACATCCAGCTGGCACCGGCACAGAAGGCATTGCTCCGGCCACCGGACTGCGCCAGATCGCCTTGCGCCAGACTCCGGTGACCGAGGAGGACACCACAGCCACAACGCATAAGCGCATTGTCTCCCGCTTCACGCTGGCCTCTGCGGTTCCGCTTACAACCGGACATTTCAGCGGCTCTGCCGTGAAGGCCCTGACCGCAGAGGACGGCTTCCGGCAGATTGAAATTGCCAGCAATTAGGCCCATTCAGATTTAAGGCAAAGCTGGCGTGCGCGGCCCTGCTTCCCGCCCTGCGGGGCGAGAGTGCTGATTTGCTCTAGAGTACGTTGTCTTTAAACGGAAACGGCTTCCTCTCCCCGCGTCCGGGGAGAGGGTTGGGGTGAGGGGCATTTGATATCCCAAGCCCCTCATCCTGTCCTTCTCCCAGTTGATCCTTCGAGACGGCCTGCGGCCTCCTCAGGATGACGGGAAGAAGGGACGCTCACGGTGCGTTTGCACCTCAAAACAACAGTCCCTCAAGCGATATTTCTATTAGTTTACCGAGAAATCGCAGGCTTATATATCCTGCCCTTCGACATCAAGGATGAGTTGCCGGATCTTCGTATCCAGTTGCGGCCAGTGCGGGCACAGGAAGAGCGCACGCTGATAGGCTTTGAGAGCCTCCGACTTCTTGCCCTGCTGCATGAAAATCATACCTTCGCCCACAAGAGCATCAAAATGACGCGGCTCAAGCCGCAGCGCGCGGTCAAAATCGGCCAATGCGCCCGTGTCATTCCCCAGCAGGGCGCGAAGGGTCGCGCGGCTGTTCCACACTTCAGCCCAGTCCGGAGCCAGTTTGACCAGATGATTGAGAAGATTGAGCGCGACCGTGTAATTTTGGGCCTGCAAGGCCGACTGCACACGGCTCATCAGCAGATTCAGCGTATCGCCATCACCGCGCCGCCAGAGGGCTTCAATGGATTGTCGCAAAATCGCGGCATCTTCGTCGGTCGAAACCTGCCCCATACGGCTGAACAGCCGGTCAAGCTCGCCTTCCGACGCCGCACATGCCAAAGGCGGCATCAACAGCATCGGCACAATACAGAGGATCAGCGTCCAAAATCGCATGATCAAAGATTAGGTCTGCGGACATGCAGCGTCAAGCCTGTGACCGGGTGCTGCGCCATCAGCGTGACATAAAACCATTATGACATAAAAAAGGGTGCCCAAGGCACCCTTTGATAAGGTTTACAGGCCCGTCAATTAACCCTGGCGCGCCTTATAGCGTTTCTGGGTCTTGTTGATGATGTAGACACGACCACGGCGACGCACCAGCTGGTTGTCACGGTGACGCAGACGCAAAGATTTCAGAGAGTTACGGACTTTCATAATCGACCTCGGATTGCACCATATGACAGGATCAACCCGCCAAAATTCATTGTTACGCCGCATCAACCTTTCAGCGACAGGGCATGGATAAGAGCGTCGTTAATACCCATGGAATCGCTGTCCGTCAACCTCTATTGCGCCAGAACTTGCAGTTCCCGCGCAAAAAACTGGCTCAGCACCCATGTTTATCCGGCGCTGGAGATACGCTCGACAATGGCACCGCAGGCCCCGAGCTTTTCCTCAAGCCGTTCAAAGCCACGGTCAAGATGATAGACCCGATTGACCATCGTATCGCCTTCGGCGGCCAGCGCGGCTATCACCAGCGAAACAGAGGCGCGCAAATCCGTGGCCATCACAGGGGCACCGGTCAGCTTGCTCACGCCGGTGACAATGGCCGCATCGCCATCCAGCTTGATATGGGCACCCAGACGGGCCAGCTCCTGCACATGCATAAAACGGTTTTCAAAAATTGTTTCAGTTATGCGCGACGTGCCATTGGCTTTGGTCATGAGCGCCATAAACTGCGCCTGCAAATCGGTGGGAAAACCGGGAAAGGGCTGTGTTGTCACATCCACGGCTTTGATATGGCCGCCGTTGCGCTGCACCCGCACGCCGCTGGCCTCCGACGTGACGGTGGCACCCGTCTGCTCCAGAGTCTGGAAGGCATTGTCCAGCAGGTCGCGGCGCGCGCCCTCCAGCAGCACATTGCCGCCGGTCATGGCCACGGCCATGGCATAGGTGCCGGTTTCGATCCGGTCGGGAAGAACCGAATGCACAGCCCCGTGCAGCCCGGTGACACCTTCGATTTCAATGGTGGTCTGTCCGGCCCCACGGATTTTCGCGCCCATCTTGTTCAGGCAATCCGCCAGATCGACCACTTCCGGCTCGCGGGCGGCATTGTGCAGAACCGTTGTGCCTCTGGCCAGAGAGGCCGCCATCAGCGCGGTATGGGTGCCGCCCACCGTCACCTTGTCAAAGGTGATGTCCGCAGCACGCAGCCCCGATCTGGCCTCGGCCAGTACATAGCCCGCTTCAATATCGACGCTGGCCCCCAGCTTTTCCAGCACCATCAGCAGCAGGTCAACCGGACGTGTGCCAATGGCACAACCGCCGGGCAGAGACACTTTGGCCTGCCCCATACGCGCCAGCAAGGGCGCCACCACCCAGAAACTCGCCCGCATTTTCGACACCAAATCATAAGGGGCGGTGGTGTCGGCAATGTGCCGGGCTGAAAGGTGCATGGTCTGGCCGGTGGTCATATGTTCGCCAGGCCGTTTGCCATTGATGGATGTATCAACGCCGTGATTGCTCAATATGCGCATCAGCAGATTGACATCGGCCAGACGCGGCACATTTTCCAACGTGAGGGTGTCCTCGCTCAGCAGGCTGGCGATCATCAGCGGCAGGGCGGCATTTTTAGCGCCCGAAATCGGAATGGTTCCGTTCAGGGTCTGGCCGCCGCGAATACGAATTTTATCCATAGAACCTCCGGAAGACGCTGACGTCTCCTCGTTAAATGATGTCCGGTGACGGATGAGCAGCACCGGCCTTCGGGTCTGCATCGGCTGAACCGGACGTGTTCCGGCCCCGCAGCTGCGCTTTCCGGCGTTTCAGATTTTCGCGCAGCGCCTGTGCCAGACGTTGTTCACGGCGGGCATGTGCCGCCGCCCGCCGGGCTTCAGCCTCAGGAGACACAGTGTCTTTCTGAACGGTCATGCTGAAAATCTATCTTTCATGACTGCACATTGCCTCGTATATATATGCCTGTTGGTCGTTCTGATGTTAAGGCTGGATCAGCCCCGCACATATTCGCCGCTTATCCTGACGAAGATGTCACCTGAAACGAGTCAATCCTTATCCTGAATGTTTATCATCGGCTTTTAGGCTGTTTCGGCAAGAACAGCAAGATTTTCGCAGCAAGATTTAGAGTTTGTCCAAAACCGGAAACAGGATGGGTTTCAGGGCCTCAGCGCATCCGTATCTTCAATGTGATATCCGGCAAGAGTGACCGATGTCGCAAAAATACGTTCGATGGCATGTTCGAGCGCACCATCCTTTACGCCCTGTTCGTGCAAAAACCGTGACGAAAGTCGCAGATCGCGCAGCTTGTCAAACGCGCGTGTGCGCACCCAGAACATCGTGCCCTCAAAAAAATCAGGCTCAACCCTTTCAGGGTTTCCACCCAGTTCACGGATGATATTTTGCATATTGAACCGGTTATGACGCCAGAACATGCTCAGTGTTTTGGAGCCGCGCAGGCGAAACACCCGCGAACCGATCATGCCCAGAGTTGTGTCAGCCGCAAAACGCTGAAGAATGGTCGTAATGGCCTCAGGCGCAACGAGCAAATCAAAAAACATGCGGCGGCGGCAGATGTCCCCCAGATTGCCGGACGGATCATTGGCGCGGGATCTTTTGCTGTGAATTTTGCAGATATAATCATATCGGGCCAGTGTTCCGTCCTCCAGCAGGACCAGAAAGGGCCGGACATCGCGCCCGCGATTTTCAACAATCCGAATGATGGCGGACGGAATGTCGGACAAAATCTCAGCCGTCAGCGCCTCGCGTTCCGGCGGCAGGGTGATGATGAGGTCATGCTGATAGGGAAGAGCCTTCAGCATCACCGCAATCTCAGGCCATGTTTCCACATAATAAATATGGATGACAATGGCGATTCGC
>DAIMHB010000215.1:0-4458 GCA_036723545.1 Beijerinckiaceae bacterium | reverse complement strand
GCCCACGCCTATCCGGTGGGCGTGATTTCGCCTGAGGCTTGGGCACGTTTGCCGGAAGCCTCGGCCGTGGCCGCATTGGAGGCGGTGGCCGCCGCCGCTTATGGGCTGAACGGCGGTGAGGCCGTGGCCGCACCCGGCACACAAAGCCTGATTCAACTGCTGCCGCGCCTGATTACAGCGCGTTCGGTGGGCATTCTGGGCTTCACCTATGGCGAATATGCCCGCATCTGGCGGCAGGCGGGGCTTGAGGTGCAGAATGTTGAAACGCTCGACGCGCTGGCCGCATTTGATCTGGCCATTGTCGTCAATCCGAACAATCCGGACGGGCGGCGTGTTGCGCCCGAAGATTTGGTCGCGCTGGCTGAGCAACTTGCCTCGCAGGGTGGCACTTTGCTGGTGGATGAGGCCTTTATGGATTTTTACCGGATTCAGGCCAGTCTCGCGCCAAACCTGCCACAAAATGCGCTGATTTTGCGGTCTTTTGGCAAGACTTATGGTCTGGCGGGTCTGCGCCTTGGCTTTGTGCTGGCCAAAACCGATCTGGCTCATGCCTTTCGCCGCGAACTGGGGCCATGGGCTGTGTCCGGCCCGGCCCTCGAAATTGCCACCCGCGCCCTGACCGATAAGGACTGGCTGGTGGAGGACTGTCGGCGGCTGATGGTGGCGCGGGCACGGCTGGAGGCGCTGCTGACAGGGGAGGGGTTTGATCTCATCGGCGGCACGCATCTCTTCGTGCTGGCCAGCCATGTGCAGGCGCAGCACTGGTTCCGGCATCTGGCCATGGCGGGCATATTGGTGCGCCCTTTTGCGCAGCACCCGCAGTGGCTGCGCTTTGGCCTGCCCGCGCCGCAAGACTGGCCGCGTCTTGAGGCCGCCTTGCAGCAGGGGTAACCTCAGGCTTCGACTATTCGCGGGCTTGCGGCCCGTTGGAGAGGCGGCTAGCGTAACCTATCGTCACGCTCATCAGGAATATTTATGCGCATAGCGTTTTTCAGCGATATTCATGGCAACAGGCTGGCGTTTGAGGCCTGTCTGATCGATGCGCAGCTGCGCGGCGTGGATCAATATGTGTTTCTGGGCGATTATGTCGGCTATGGGCCGGATCCGCAGTGGTGCGTGGATACTTTGGCCGATTATCTCGACAAGGGCGCGATTGCGGTGGTCGGCAATCATGACCGCGCCATTTCCGACACCTCGCAGTCGATGAATGCCACCGCCCGTGCGGCGATTGACTGGACGCGCGGCCAGTTGACGCCCGCTGCCCGCACCCTGCTGGATCGCTTACCCTTAAGCGTGGAGCATGAAGACCGGCTCTATGTTCATGCCGATGGGGCACATCCTGAGCGCTGGAACTATATCACCGATTCGGAAATGGCATGGGCCAGTCTGCGCGCCACCCGGGCGCAGCTCACCTTTTGCGGCCATGTGCATGTGCCCACCGTTTATGGCATCACCGCCACCAGCAAGCTGGCGCGCTTTCAGCCGGTGACCAGTGTCGCCATTCCGCTGCTCAAACAGCGGCGCTGGCTGTGCGTGCTTGGGGCAGTGGGCCAGCCGCGCGACGGCAATCCGGCGGCCTGCTACGGGCTGCTCGATACGGATACATCCGAAATGAGCTATCTGCGGGTGCCTTATGATGTGGAGGCCGTGGCGGCGCGCATCCGCGCTGTTGGCCTGCCCGATTCATTGGCTGAACGCTTGGGGCAGGGGCGATAAATGTCCAAACACAGGCTTGAACCGGGCACAACCGTCGGCGGTTTTGAAATTGTCGAATTCATCTATAAGGGCGGCATGGCCACCCTGTGGAAGGTGACGCGGCCGGATATAGACATGCCGATGCTGATGAAAGTGCCGGTGATCCATGAGGGCGAAGACCCGGCGGCCATTGTCGGCTTCGAGATGGAGCAGATGATTTTGCCGCGCCTCAAGGGTGTTCATGTGCCCAAATATGTGGCTGTGGGGGATTTTTCCACCCAGCCCTATCTGGTGATGGAGCATATCAACGCGCCCTCTCTGTTGCCCAGACTTGAAAACCTGCCGATGCCCTGCGCCGATGTTGCGGCATTGGGCGCAAAAATTGCCACGGCGCTGCATGATCTTCACAGCCAGCATGTGATTCATCTTGATCTCAAGCCGTCCAATGTGCTGTTCCGCGCCAATGGCGAGGTGGTGCTGATTGATTATGGCCTCTCGCATCACGACCAGCTGCCTGACCTGATGATGGAGGAATTCCGCCTGCCCTATGGCACCGCGCCCTATATGGCGCCGGAGCAGGTGCTGGGCATAAGGCACGAGCCGCGCAGCGACCAGTTTGCGCTGGGTGTTCTGATGTATTTTTTTGCGACAGGCGTGCGCCCCTTTGGCAATCCGCAGCGGCTGAAGGGGCTGAAACGGCGCATCTGGCGCGATCCCGTGCCGCCGCGCGCGCTCAATGCGGCCATTCCGCCGTGGTTTCAGGAAATCATCCTGCGCTGTCTGGAGGTCAACCCCACACGCCGTTATCCCACGGCGGCGCAACTGGCCTTTGACCTGCTGCATCCCGATCAGGTGCGTCTGACCGAACGCGCCGCCAAGCTCAAGCAGGACCCGTTGCTGGTGGCCTGGAAGCGCCGTTTCAATGAGGATGCCCGCCCGATCCGCGTTGAAAATATGCGGCAGCATCTGTCCAGCGCGCCGATTGTGCTGGTGGCGATTGACCTTTCCGAAGAGGCCGAAAAGCTGCTGGACGAATTGCGCGTCATGGCGGGGCAGGTGCTCAACACCATGCCCGATGCCCGCCTCGCCTGCCTCAATGTGCTCAAACAAAACCGCGTGGCACTGGACACAACATTGGATGAGGATGGCACCAGCAAACATCTCAACCGGCTGGTGGCGCTGAAAAACTGGGCCAATTCCCTCAAATTGCCGCAGGGCAAAATCTCATTTCATGTGTTGGAGGCGGTGGATCCGGCGGCGGCCATTCTCGATTATGCCCGCACCAATCAGGTGGATCATATTCTGATGGGTGCGCGCGCCAATTCAACCATGCGGGCGCTGCTTGGCTCGGTTTCGGGCGAGGTGGCGGCGCAGGCCCCCTGCACCGTGACAGTGGTGCGCAGCCGCGCCAGCAAAGGGTGAGCGGCGTTTTATAAGCGCCACACGCGCTCGGCATTTTGATGCAGCAATTTGCTGCGCTCCTCAAGGCTGCATCCGGTCAGCAGGGCATGGGTTGCCGCCACCCAGACCGACAATTCGCCGTTGAGCGTGCACACCGGCCAGTCACTGCCCCAGACCACACGATCCCAGCCAAAACAGGCGATGGTATGTTCGACATAGGGGCGCAGATCCTCCAGCTCCCAGTGTTCATCGGCATAGGCACAAATGCCGGAGAGTTTGGCCACAACATTCGGGCGGCGCGCCATTTCAACGATGGTGCCGCGCCAGAGCTCCATAGCCCCGCCCTTGATGTCCGGCACGCCGCAATGGTCGAGCACAAACTGCACCTCGGGGTTCATATCCACCAGCGCCCGCACCACATGGTTTTGCTGCGGCAATACGCAAAGGTCGAAGGGCAGACCCGTGCCCTTCAGGCGGGCCAGATGGTGGCGGAACAGAGCGCCCTCGCTGAGGCCCGTGTCCACCACATGCAGCACACGGCGAAAGCCTTTGACAAAACCATTGGCAAGCTGGCGCTCAAGAAAGGCCGGAAAATCAGGCGACTCCGGCCTGCAGGCGCTGATCACCCCGCGAATGAGGTTGCTGTCCTGCTGGGCCAGTGCCTGAATCAGCGCGGTTTCAGCCTCTATATCCATTTCCGCCACATCAACTTCCATATGCAGCGCATCGCTTATGCCGCAGCGGCGGGCTTGCGCCGCATAGGTCGCATATGAATGTTCATGATTGAGCTGGGGCACCTGTGCCAACCATGGATAGCTCAGCCGGTCAGGGGTGATGGTGTGCAGATGCGTGTCAATCATGCGCATAGCAGAATGGGCCTTGTGTAAGTTTGTGCTTAACCCTGCCACAGGCTTCAGGGCGCAGCAATAGGCTTGAAGCGGCGCGGGCGGGTTGTTATTTCAGGCGGATTGGTGCATGGCATGGTGGCTTTGCGCAGGGCCTCGCCGCGCAGTCTCAAGGGATGGATTTAACCAGAATGACAAAAACACCGCAGCCTCATCCTGTGCCTTTTGGCACGGTTCTCGCGCTTGTGGCTCTGGCGATGGGCGGTTTTGGCATTGGCACCGGCGAGTTTGCCATTATGGGCCTGCTGCCGGACGTGGCCGGTGAATTCAGCATTTCACCGCCGCAGGCCGGTTATGCCATCAGTGCCTATGCTTTGGGTGTGGTGCTGGGTGCGCCGATTCTGGCGGTGTTTTTTGTCCGCGTGCCGCGCAAAATCATGCTGATGGGGCTGATGGCCGCGTTTGCGCTGGGCAATTTGGCCAGTGCTTTTGCCCCGGGATTTGTCTGGCTGGTGGT
>DAIMHB010000214.1:0-4473 GCA_036723545.1 Beijerinckiaceae bacterium | reverse complement strand
GTGCGCTGGCATGAAGCGGAGGAATGGCCGGCGTGATGACACGCGCGTCCCGCGGATCAAAGGTGGATTCTTCCTGATTGATCCGGGCCCGCTGCAAAAAATCCTCGAACATTGACTTGTTGACAGAGGCTGTGCGTTCCAGCTCTCTGAGTTCGGCGGCCTGTGTGCCAACGGCCCCGCCATCGCCCGAGGCATCCTGCAAGGCCGTTTCAACCGCATTCTGACGTGACAACGCCAGTTCATAGGCATTTTCGCTATTGGCCGCAATTTGCTTCAGCTCATTGGCCATGCCGCGCCGGATATCCGACAATTCCGCCCGCACATTGATGACCGCCGGATGACGGTCTGAATAGCGCGACAAAAGATCGGCCTCACGGCGCGAGGCATCCACTTCCTGCTTGCGCAATTCAATCATCGCCGGAGAGGCCACAACATCCGGCATGGATGAAATGGAACCGCCCTTTTCTTTGATTTTCTCGATCATATCCAGTGTAGCTTTTTTCTCGGCAACTTCAGCGCGGGCGCTCACAAGCCGCGTGTTCAGCTGAGAAATCTGCTCCTGATTGAGCGTTGGCGAGCTGTTGGACTGGGTCAGATTGTTCTTCATCCGGAAATCAGCGACAGCCTGTTCGGAGTCATGCAACTGCTTGCGCAATTCTTCCGAGCGGTCTGTCAGCCAGCCCGAGGCACGTTTGGCCGCCTCAAACCGTGCGTCCAGCTTGTCCACCACAAAAGCATCCGCAACCTCATTGGCCAGATGCGCGGCTTTCACCGGATCGGAGGAGTTTATCGAAATCTCGATCACATAGCCCTGACCATCGCGCTTGACGCTCAGAGCGGATCTGAAATTCTCGATCGTAGCCGTCATCTGGGCGGCCAGTTGCTCGGGCGTGCCTGATTTGAGATCAGCACTGCCAGAGCGGGAAAACACAGATTTGAAGGCCGATGAAATCGACCAGCCCGGCAGCGCCAGTGGCGCCGCAAATTCAGGGTCATTGACCAGATGGTTTTTTTCGACAACGCGGCGCAGCAATACTGAGGACCGCACAATGGAAAGCTGGCTTTCAATCGCAGCCATATCGAGATTTGTGTCTGGCTGATTGGCCTCCGGCTTGCCGGTTTTGTCCTTATGCGGCTCAAGCAGCACTTGCGTGGTGGATGTATAGACCGGGGTCTGGCGTGAAATGATCACCGCGCCCACAAGAAGAAAAACAAGCGTGATGCCGCTGATCAGTTTCCACTGCCGCCAAAAGAAATTGACAATGTCCAGAATTCTCAAACCCGCGCGTTCTGTCCGGCGCAATTCTTTTTTGAGAAAATTCGTTCTATCCAGCATAAGTAAAAACCTCAAATAAACTCAAAAATATCAATCAGCCACATTCACTTGCGAGCTGAAAGACTGCGCCACACCAGCGCCCAGCAATGCCATGGCGGTCAAGGTGACAGCCTGAATCTCAAACCCAAAGTCAACAAGCGCATTCACCGCCACCAATATGAATACCGAAACAGCCACGCAACTGCTCATCATATTCTGCCGCCGCCTTGCTATACCTTTCAGGCAGCGGAACAGCAAATATACAAAAGCCAGCAGTAAGATTGTTCCGAACACCAGACCAAGCCCCTGAAACACCTCAAGATAACTGTTGTGGGCGTGATCCCATGCGCCCGCCGTGCTGATCGACCTGTCCCTGTAAATGGGAAACACATCCTGAAATGTGCCCATGCCAAAGCCGATCAGCGGCGCGTCCCATATGGACTGCAACGTGATCTGAAAGACTGACATGCGTTCAGAATCCACCAGCCTGTTGATTGTGATACGCCCGGCAAGCTGATCCCCAAAAAAGATAAAGCATACACCCACAATGATGAGCAAAAAAACAATCGCCTGCATACTTTCACGG
Organism: Beijerinckiaceae bacterium; assembly: GCA_036723545.1. Lineage (GTDB taxonomy): Bacteria > Pseudomonadota > Alphaproteobacteria > Rhizobiales > Beijerinckiaceae > JANXSV01. The sequence goes on along the minus strand of DAIMHB010000214.1, from coordinate 2,572 downwards.
AACCTGTGCCGGCCCGAAACAAATATCAGCAGAAACAGGGCTGTTATCCCGATCACAGATGAAATAATGCCCGCTTGAGAGCCTGTCAGCACAAGCGCGGCCAGCGTGACCAGACTGGACCCCGCAATCCATAGCCCTTTTTGCCGGCTCACCTGAAAAAAATGCGCCAAAGGGCTGATGCCACGCTTGCGGCCAGGGTTATGGCGATAAATTTCAAACAACAGAGCCAGATTGCTGATCAACCCGATGCCGGCATAGGTGGCGAATGTGTTGCGGTTGACAAATGTTGCACGGACAAAATGCTCGCCCTGAGCCACATCAAAGCCCGGAATAGGCGCGCCGAAAGGCGCTGCCACCAGCCCAAAGACCGAATAGGCCGCCGCAATCACAGCTATGGCCTGCACGAGTTGATAGGCCCTGTCAGGATTGCGGCACAGTTGCAGCGACAGCCAGAATACGCAGGCGGCCGTCACAAGGCGCAGCAAGGACAAAGTGGTGAGGTCACGATTGATGGATATGGAGCCTGCCAGCGGGCGGTTCAGCGTATCCGCTGCCATGCTCCACATCGGATGCTGCAAAACCTGCGGCACAAAAGTGAAATTCTGGATCAGAATCCAGACAACCACCGCCAGAAAACAACAGGCAGGAAACCAGATCGTCCGCAGGCTGATCTGATGCGGGCGACCTTTCAGCAGCAGATAAAGCTCGAATACAATGACGCAGGCACCAAACAACAAACCATTGATGCCCCATGCTGCGACGCGGTTGCTGCCCAGCCAGAATGGCACCCATGCCAGCCCATCCACAAGAATGGCAAAGAAAAAGGCTTCAGCCGCATCGGTCTGGCTCATCGGAATGTGGTGTGTGTCGTAGTGTATAAGCGCCAATGTCGTCCCGCCTGCTGCTGTGCTGCTCCTGTGTTTTCGTGTCAGTTCGGACTGACAACAGGTGAAGGTGAAAATGCACCACTCACCACGCCGGACACCGGCGAAATATCATTTGGACTCACCGCGAGCAGCGAGGCCACCGCCGCAGAAAACAATGTGTCGGCGGACTTGGCCTTCTTGAGAATAGTTTCAGCCATTTCAGGCGATTTCAGCTCGGGTGAATTGACCGCACCGGCCACGCCGCGCGCCAGCGCAGCCCTTTGTTCCGAATTCGCGCCCTCAACCAATGCAATCACCTGCGGGGCAAGGGATATATTCGCGATCAGCAATTTCTCAATGAACAGGGCCATATCCGGCCCGCCTTTCGGATATTTCTTCAAAAGCAATGCCATTTGTATCGAGACATTCAAAGGCTTTGAAAATTGCGATCCTTTTGAAGGGGCGGCTTCCTGTGCCCATACGGGGGCCAGATTCAGACACGCAAGAGCGAGAAGCGTGCAAAACATTCGTGACGGTTTCATCTTCCTGCCTTTCCGATGCTCAATAATGATAATTGATACCAGCCGTATAAATATCCTGCTGATAGCCCGCATGGGTCAGATGGGACGTGAGATTGACATATTGATAATCAAGCCTGAGATCAAAATTGCGGCGGATGTCATAACCCAGCCCCATGCCGGTGGTTACATAATGATCGTCGGCCTTGTCCTGATTGTAATGGGTGAGACCATATCCGACACGTCCCTCGGCAAACCAGTCGGGCGACAACATATACCGGCCTGTGGCCACCGCGCGCGAGGTGCTGACGGTCTGGGCGGTGGGCAATGTCTGCGCGGATATGGAGACATTATGGTCAATATTGGCCTTAAAGGTCAGAGAGGGCGTTGGCACATAGGTCACATTCATCCCTACAACGGGGGATTGTGAGGCGCCGGATACAGGTGAGGATGAATGTTGCGAGGCAAAACCGGCATAGATCTCGCCCTTGACGGTTGCACTTCTGTCGGTGCCCACACCAGCAACCGCACTATAGGTCTGCGCGTCCAGACCCGCCACCTGATAGGTCCGCAACTGCACGCCGGGCTCCACAAACGCATAGATCGCCGGAGCAATGTAATATCCGGCCTTCGCGGACGCGCTGGTGCTGACAGCGTTCTGCCCCTTCAGGTCGGCATCGTCATAGAGATCATTCTGCACCATGGAGGAAAGGCTTAAGAAGCCCTCACCAAATGTCTTTTCAACAGAAACAGCAGCGCTCCACTGGGTTTCTTCCTGTCCGGACACCGCAAGCGCATTCCACAGCGGGCTGAGCGGCGACGTGGCCTGTTGCGGATTGATCGCCTCCTGCACGCCGGTCTGGCGCACAAAACCACCGCTCACATTCACAGACAGATCCGGCTGGAGTTTGAGGGTGTGACTGATCCCAAACGCGCCCTGAACCTGTTGTGCTTCCAGTTCACCATTGTAAAACTGCGCATCCAATACGGCATAAATATCGGTCTTTTGAATGCCATTGTCCCGATACAACTCGAATGAGGGGTTGAGATCATAACCGAAACCGGATTTTTTGTTTGTTTCCGTACGATTGATATTGTCGTTGAAAACGGTGGCCTGCGTCACAGAGGGATATAACAACCAGCCCGCCAGAAACATGGCCTGTTCCGGATTGCGCTCCCCCACAGAAC
>DAIMHB010000213.1:0-4483 GCA_036723545.1 Beijerinckiaceae bacterium | reverse complement strand
CACCCGCTGTGCGCGTGGCGACCTTTGGATTTGACACGCCCATCCGTGTCAGCTCAGGTGAAAAAGATTTGCCCGTCAAGGTTGCCGCTGCCATCATCACCAAAGACACGATGAGTGTGCCGCGCGATCAGGCCGCCAATGCCATTGCCACGGCCATTGCACTGATTATCGACAATAACAAGCTGGGCATTGATAACGGCTGGCCTTGCGGCGAGGTCAAAGGCGTCAATGAATATTCGGGCAAGGTGCAGGATGTGGGTCTGGCCATCTGGCAGGTGACCTGGACACAGAAAATCCGCGTTGGTGAAAACCTGTTCAATCTGGCGGGCCAGCTCGTGGCCGGCACTTTGAACGCTCCGGATGGCGTTATTGCGCTGGGGGCCACCTCATGACGGATGTTGCGACCATGTTTCGCGCGCTGCAGGCGCGGATTGATGACCTCTATTACGAGATTGCGGAAATCAAGCGCCGCAATGCCAATATGCTGCGCCCGGGCACGATCAAGAGTTTTGACGGCGCAACGGGCCGAGCTGTGGCTGATGTAGGCTTTGAAACCCGCCCTTTGCGCATAATGCAGTTTGCCGGCGAGATGAACTGCTGGAACCCGATGACAGCTGGCCAACAGATCATGGTTTTGTCGCCGGCCGGTGATCCGGGCAATGGGCTGATTATTGCCTATGGCCATAGCAACACCAATCCGAAGCCAACAGACCGAACCGATCAACATCAATATGACTATGGGCAGACCAGCCAAACCATTCGCAAGGATGCGCATTTTACGGTTTCGGGCGATGCGGGCCAGTTTCTGAAGGCGGACGGTGTTGTCGTCACCAAGATCAAAAGCACGGGCTCATTCAAGTTCAAAGACGCGAATGATCAATGGTTCAAAATCGATCCGGCCGCGTTTCAACCGACCGATCCCGAAGATATTTCCTGATTTTAAACGCCGTTAAAAGGATTTGAAACATGGCTGCAAAAGTGAAAACCCAGCAATACAGATTGCTCGTTGATCGTCGTATTGGCGGCAAACGATGCGTGAAAGGCCAGATCGTTGAACTGGGCGATGAGACCGCGCATTTTCTGATGGCCAGTGGCGCGATTGAGCTCGTGGCCGAAAATGCTGTTGCGGACGCCACACAAACCAACACACATCAGGGCTGAACCATGCGTATCGGCATCGATCGCCAGACAGGACAGGTTTTGACCGGATGGGCACACTGCGCCCAGTCGATCGCTGTTATTCTGTCAACGGCGATCGGCACCCGTATCATGCGCCGGACATTTGGGTCTGACGTGCCGCGTCTGGTTGATCGCCCGTCCAATCATGCCTCTGTGGTGTTGTTTGTTGGCCGCGTGGCCGATGCTCTTAAAAAATGGGAACCCGGCTTTGTGCTCAGCAAGGTGCAGGTTTTAGCATTGGGTTCCGATGGCAAGGCTCAATTTTCTATTGCCGGCATATTTTATGAGGATGGCCATCTGGGCATTTATACCAATCCGGTGCCGGTATCGGCAACCTATGATGCCGCTGGCATATTGGCAGGTGTGGCATGAGCCGGTTTCCGTTTGCCAGCCTCGACCTCTCGTTGCTGCCTGCACCGGCTGCAGTGCCTGTTGACTATGAAACAATCCGTCAGCAGCGGCTGGATTTGTTCAAATCATTGTGGTCTCAGGTAGTTGCCGCAAACCCAGACCTCGGCAGCTATAATGCGGATCTGCTTGAAAGCGATCCCGTTGTTGTTCTGCAAGAAGCGGCAGCAACACGCGAAATGCTGGATTTACAGGCGATCAACGATGCTGTGCGGTCGGTTATGCTGGCATTTGCGACCAAAGCCGATCAGGATCAGTTATTGGCTCTGCTTGGCTTGCGCCGTCTGATTATAACACCTGCCAATACCAATACGTCCCCGCCCACACCTGCGGTGATGGAAACGGACGATGATTTCCGGCACCGCGCGCAATATGCACTGGATGGTCTGGCGCCGGGAATATCCGGTGGCGGTTATCGTTATATCGTGACCTCCGCCGCACCTGAGGTGAAAAATATTGGACTGATCAAGCGACCCGGTGGTTATATTGATGTGATTTTGCTGGGTCGCGGCACAGACGGTACTGTGACAAATGATGTTGTCGGCCGCGTGAACGATATTTTACAGGCGGACGATGGCGGACAGCTTACCGACATTGTTTCAGTCCGATCTGCAATGCCAAAAGCCTATGCGATCATCGTCACGGCGATTATTCCGAATGGCCCATCTGCGGATACTGTCAAAACCAATGCAACCGCAGCTTTGCAGGCCGCGGCCAATAGTCTGATGCAAATCGGCCAGAATGTGCCGACAGATGCTTTGATTGCGGCGGGACGTATATCTCCGATTACAAAATTTATACTGGTATCGCCCTCCGCCGATGTCATCACCGCACCGGATGAAGTGCCATTCTGCCAGTCCATTATTGTGAATGTGCAGGTGGATAATGGCTGATCTGCGCTCATTTTTACCTGCCAATGCAACACCGTTTGAACAGGTCAATGAAACCATTGAGGCCAGCCGCCGCCCGTTGCCGACAGATGTGATCAAATCTGTCTGGAACCCACAAACCTGCCCGCTTGAATTGCTGCCTTATCTTGCGTGGGGGCTTGGCCTTGAAATATGGGATGACACATGGTCTGAACAAAAAAAGCGTGAGGTGACAGCCAATATTTGGTGGCTGAAATCGAAAAAAACCACCCTGGCCGGTATTTCTGCCTATGTGGATATGGTGGGGGGACAGGTTGTGTCTGCGCGCCGCCCACGCGATAAAATATTTGCTGTGAGATCCATGAGCAATGCGGAACAGGCCGCTCAAATGGCGCTCATGCCTAAAATTCATATTTATCCCGCCGCATTGTCTGCTCCGGCCGATATAGCAAAAGCCTTCTTTTCAGGACCAATCTTCCGGTCATTTTTTGATGGCAAAATAGCCGAACCGTCAAATGCGGCTATGAGATTTGAGCAACGGGCATTTTATCTGGATCAAGGCACAACGGTACCCGTCTATGTGACGGGTACAGATCAGACGCTGGACGCCGGACTAACAGTTGCACTGACAACAGACGTTCCACAGGCCAAAATGTTTTTTAGCATGTGCTGGTCGGGTCATTGTTTAATGAGTTCAGACGCTCAAAAGCATGTGCTGACACTAACACCTCAAAACGACGCATTATCATTTGCCGTGCCCTTAGGCCTTGTACCCACGGCTGTGCGTCCTGTGCGTATTTATCAGACCTCCAGTGCCGACTATGGCAAAATGTTTGCAGGCTGGTCGTATTTTGGCCAATCCTACGCCGAGCCATCGGATGCAGAATTACTGGTTTACGACGAAATTACACTGTTCGACGCAACACGGCTCTTTGCCACGCATCGTGCCCGCTCGTTCTGGGGATGGTCAAAATTCGGCCTTGCCCCATACCAGGCTGAACTGCGGCTGAGCATACCCATCCCGCGGCCGATATGGGCATTTGGCGCATATTGGGGCGTTGGCGTCTGGCTGCAATCTGATTTGAGCCCTCTCTGGGATGCAATGCAAGCGATCCGCATCTCTCAGGCGAGCAGGGACGATATTTCGGTGTCCACACTTCTTTACGAGCCTGTTTCATTCGAAACAGGTCTTTCCTTCGGCACGTTTGATTTCGGCGACTATAGAAAGGCCGCATAAAATGGAAAAATCAGTCATTTTTCAGCAATATGCAGAGGTTGTCCCTGACGACATGAACAATCTGCAAACCTATGTGCAGGTTGGATTGGATCATGTGGTTGTGGACACGCTTGTATCAACCACAGCCTATTCCGGATTTGGAATTGTCAAAACCGGCCCGTCTCAGGTGACGCTGAATGCAGGTCGGCTGTACAATTCTGGCAAGATTTATGCTCTGGAAACCCCGACACAATATGATTTCACGTCTATTTTGCCTATCGCGGCGAAAAAAATCGTCATGATCGCGGGTTGGGGCAGCGAAGTTGATACGGATATTCAAAGCCGCAATTTTTTAATCGCAAATGAGAGCACCCCACAAGCACCGGTCTATAAGCCTCAGGCGGTCGCGCTCACTCATGCCCGCATGGCGAATATAGGCACACAGGCGGGCACAGAAAGCCCTGATCCTCAAGCACCGATTATCGACGCCACACTGCTGCCGATTGCAAAAATAATGCTTGGTCCGACAGGCATCCTGAGTGTTGTTAATCTGACCACCAATCAGGTGCCAAATTTACAGGATATGGAAACCCGCTTAGAGGCCGTTGAAACCTTCGAAGCGTCGGCGTCACCACAATTAAGCAGCTTGTCGTCTGACATTGCGCGCATCTCCAATGATTTGCGCAGTGGACAGAATAGCGAATTGCTCGGGCGCACCCTGGCACGTCTGGCTGTTTTGGAGGCAAAAGACGGCATTCCGTCAACAGCCGCAGACAGTTCCGCCGATTTTTATCTGGACACCTCGTCATCC
>DAIMHB010000212.1:0-4491 GCA_036723545.1 Beijerinckiaceae bacterium | reverse complement strand
CAATTCAACCGATTATGTCAAGCGCGTCATCGGCCTGCCCGGCGACACCGTGCAGATGAATGGCGGCGAATTATACATCAACGGGAAGAAGGTTGAGCGCAAGCCGCTGATGTCGGCGTCCAAGGATGTCGGTGCCGGATTGAGCGATGTGTTCACCACCTATGAGGAGACCTTGCCCAATGGCGTCACCCATCTCATTCAGGTGAAGAAAGACGCCGAACCGCTGATGAACAATACTGTGCCTTTTGTGGTGCCGCAGGGTGAGTTTTTCATGATGGGGGATAACCGCGACAATTCTTCCGATTCGCGGGTCTGGGGCCCTGTGCCGGCTGAAAATCTTGTCGGGCGGGCTGAGGTTATTTTCTTCTCGATCAAGACGGTGGCCAGTCAGTCTGAGGACAATACAACCGAACCCGCATGGCAGGTCTGGCGCTGGCCCAATACAGTGCGCTGGAACCGCCTGTTCAAGCCTGTGCGGTAATGCGGACAGCTCGGAAACGCCCGCAACCGGTCAAAAAACCGGCAAAGGTCGAAATTGCCAATCTTGCCGGGCTTGAAACCAAGCTCGGCTATCATTTTACAGACATTGACCTGCTGAAGACAGCGCTCACCCACCAGAGCGCCCTCGACGGACAGGATGGTGAGCGGCAATCCTATCAGCGTCTCGAATTTCTGGGAGACAGGGTGCTCGGCCTTGCCATTTCGGACAAGCTCTATCGTGCTCATCCCGAAGTGATTGTGGGGCGTCTGTCGCGCCGCCTGTCGGATCTGGTGCGCTGGGAGACCTGTGCCGATATTGCCGATGAATGGGCATTGCAAACCTATATCCGCTTTGCCGCGAATATAGGTGCCGAGACACGGCACAGCCGTTCGGTTCTGGCGGATGTGTGCGAGGCTGTGCTGGGCGCCATTTATCTCGATGGCGGCTATGCTGCCGCCGCAAAGGTGATTGATCTGTTCTGGGCGCCCAAACTGTCGCAAAGTGACCGTCCGGCGCAAGATCCGAAAACCGCCTTGCAGGAATGGGTGCAGGCGCGCGGCCTCAATCCGCCCGTTTACCGCGATCTTGACCGCAGCGGGCCCGATCATGAACCTGTGTTCACAGTGTCCGTTGAAATTCCGGGGTTTCCGGCCTGCGAGGCGCGGGCGTCCTCCAAAAAATATGCGCAGCAAAGCGCCGCCGAAAGTTTTTTATTGCGCGAGCAGATCTGGACATCGAAACCATGAAGCGATGCACATTTTTGCCCTGAATGACCTTCAATCCGAGGACTGACATTTGACCGAAACCACCCCTCCGACCCGTTGCGGCTTTGTGGCCCTGATCGGGGCTCCCAATGCGGGCAAATCCACGCTGATCAACCAGTTGGTGGGCACGAAAGTCTCCATCGTGTCGCGCAAGGTGCAGACCACCCGTTCGCTGGTGCGTGGCATTGCCTTGCAGGGCGATTCGCAGATCATCTTTGTCGATACGCCCGGAATTTTTGCGCCCAAACGCCGGCTAGACCGGGCAATGGTCACCTCGGCCTGGGGCGGGGCAGGGGATGCGGATGTGATTGCCCTGCTGGTGGATGCCCGCCGTGGCCTTGACGAGGAAACTCGCGCCATTGTTGAGAAATTGCCGGAGCTCAAACATCCGAAAATGCTGATCCTGAACAAGATTGATACAGTGGAGAGCGAGAAGCTTTTGAAACTGGCGCAGGAATTTAACAACATTCTGCCCTTTGCCGAGACCTTCATGATCTCGGCCCTGCGCGGCTATGGTGTGCCGCGCCTGCTTGAGGTGCTGGGCCATGCGGTCGCGCCCGGCCCCTGGCTTTATCCGGAGGATCAGGTTTCTGTCGCCCCTTTGCGCGGGCTGGCGGCTGAAATCACCCGCGAGAAGATTTTTGAACGCCTGCATGATGAGCTGCCCTATCAGTCTACGGTGGAAACCGATTCATGGAAGGAGCAGAAGGACGGCTCGGTTCGGGTGGAGCAGACCGTTTATGTGATGCGGGATGCGCATAAAAAAATCATTATCGGTGAGGGGGGACGTATGCTGAAAAGCATCGGCACCGCCGCCCGCAGCGAAATCTGCGAGATTGCCGAAACAAAAGTCCATTTGTTTCTGTTTGTGAAGGTGCGCGAGAACTGGGCGGATGATCCCGAGCGTTATCGGGAAATGGGACTCGAATTTCCGAAAACCTGAGGTTGCAATGGAATGGCGCGGCGAGGGGCTGATTGTCGGTGTGCGCCGCCATGGCGAAACCAGCGCCATTGTTGGACTCATGACGCCGCTCAGCGGGCGTCATCTCGGGCTGGTGCGCTCAGGCCGCTCGCGCCGGATGCAGCCCGTGCTGCAACTGGGCAATTCCGTGACGGCGCATTGGTATGCCCGCCTTGACGAGCACCTGGGCACATTCACACTGGAGCTGGATCAGGCCCGTGCTGCCGCTCTCATGGAAAGCGCGGCGGGGGTGCATGGCGTGCAATGGCTGTGCGCCATGTTGCGCCTGCTGCCGGAGCGTGAAGCCCATCCCGCGCTCTATCAATCCGCGCTGATCGTGGTCGATCATCTTGTCAGAATTGATATGGCCGCGCCGTTGTTGGCGCGTTTCGAGCTTGGCTTGCTGTCCGAACTCGGATTTGGCCTTGCCCTTGATGAATGCGCCGCCACCGGCACGCAGGAAGACCTCATCTATGTCTCGCCCAAATCGGGCAGGGCTGTGTCGCGGCTGGCCGGAGCGCCCTATCGTGACCGGTTGCTGGCTTTGCCGCGCTTTTTGCAGCAGCCGCAATCCATTCCTGATATTCAGGATCTGGCGGACGCCTTTCGTCTCACCGGATATTTTATGGAAAGGGATATTTTTGGCCCCCGTGGTATGGCTATACCCGAGGCGCGCCAGAGTTTTATCGCCTGTTTGCATGAGAATTCCGGCAATATATGAGGTTTTTCACAGGTTGAGGTGAAGTCTAGGCTTCTGGTGTTTTGTAGTTTCAGACTTGACCTAAAAGATTTACCTTAGGGCAGGATTTTAAAAGTTGCTATTTTGTTCTTTTTATTTATAGTGATTCATGATTATCGTTTTAAGGAGTGAGATTCATGTCGGGCGCATGTACTGAGGGCTTGGACACAGGGTTTATTGCGCTGGGCTATGGCAAGGTTGCCGCTTTGGGCGTTGTTCAGGGCATAACCGAGCTTCTGCCGATCTCATCGACAGCGCATATGCGCATTATTCCGGCGTTTCTGGGCTGGCAGGACCCTGGCTCCGCATTCTCGGCTGCGATGCAACTGGCGGCGCTGCTGGCCGTGGTTGGTTATTTCTGGGCAGATGTTTCGGGCGTTGCTGCGGGTTCAGTCAGGGCGGTGCTGCGCAAGGATTGGCACCATCCGTCCTTCCGCTTTGCGGTGGGCATTGCCATTGCCACTGTGCCGATTGTGATATTTGGCGTGCTGCTTTCAAAATTGCTCAATACCTGTGACTCGCCTTTGCGCAGTTTGAATGTGATCGGCATTTCCTGCATTCTTATGGCCGCCTTTTTGGCCCTTGGCGAAATCATAGCCAGACGCAACCGTTCTGCGGCTCAAATGGACTGGATGGACGCTCTGCTGATCGGCCTGTCGCAGGTGGGGGCGCTGATTCCGGGCATTTCGCGTTCGGGGTCAACACTGACCGCGGTCCTGTTTCTCGACTTCAAGCGCGATGATGCAGCGCGTATCTCATTTCTGCTGGGTATTCCGGCGATTGCACTGGCCGGACTTTATGAGATTTATAAGCTGGCGAAAGCCGGTCTGGGCATGCAGGGCTGGATGATTCTCGGTCTTGGCCTGATCGTGGCCAGTGTCTCGGCGTTTGTGGCGATCTGGGGGCTGATGCGCTTTTTGCGTGAACACAGTGCCTGGCCCTTTGCGTTCTATCGGCTCGGGCTTGGGGTGGTTTTGCTGGTGGGTGTGTCGCGCGGCTGGTGGGCATGAAAATGCCACCGCTCAATGAAAGCCCCCGCCACAGGGATGCAGCGGGGGCTTTGATTTTAGTTCAGTTCAAGTGTTTCCGTCATGTCATGGGCAGCGGCATCTGCACTGCCCAAAGGTTCAAGGCCGTAACGGGTTTCAATCAGTTTCAGAATGGCAGTCGTGTCATATTGCGTATGATCGATAAAGCCTTTCTTGGCGAAGGGTGAAATCACCAGTGTCGGCACGCGGGAGCCCGGCCCCCAGATGTCGCGTTTGGGCGGCGCGACATGGTCCCACTGACCGCCATTTTCGTCATAAGTGACAATAATCATGGCATCATCCCAGATTTTCGAGGTCTGGATGGTTTTAATCAGATCGGCGACATGGCGTTCACCGGCGCTGACGCTGGCATAGCCCGGATGTTCGTTATTTTCGCCGATCGGCTTATAAAAGCTGACCGCAGGCAATGTGCCGTGAATAATATCGGCCTGAAAATCGAGAAAATCTTTCAGATGCTCCTTGCGGCCGGGTGTCCCGTCGCCATAATTTTTGAAATA
>DAIMHB010000211.1:2266-4523 GCA_036723545.1 Beijerinckiaceae bacterium | reverse complement strand
TCCTTAAATGCAAAAAAACAAGTGTCCAACTTGTGCGCGTTCCCTCTCCCCATTTTAATAGGGAGAGGGAACCGATTCCATTTAAAGGCAACAGACTCTAGCTGTGCAATCCGGGGGCTTCCTGCCCGGTGCGCGCCACATATTCGGTATAACCGCCGCCATATTGGTGAATACCTTGCGGCGTCAGTTCCAGTACACGGTTGGAGAGTGCGGCCAGAAAATGCCGGTCATGCGAAACAAACAGCATCGTACCCTCATATTGCGACAGTGCCGCAATGAGCATTTCCTTAGTCACCATGTCGAGATGGTTTGTTGGTTCGTCAAGCACCAGAAAATTCGGCGGATCATAAAGCATTTTGGCCATGACCAGACGGGCTTTTTCTCCGCCTGACAAAACACGGCATTTTTTCTCGACATCATCACCGGAAAACCCGAAACAGCCTGCCAGAGTGCGCAGTGAGCCTTGCCCCGCCTGCGGAAAAGAGTCCTCAAGAGACTGGAACACTGTGCGCTCGCCATCGAGCAATTCCATAGCGTGCTGGGCAAAATAACCCATTTTTACGCTGCCGCCCAAAGCCACGCTGCCATCGTCGGGCGTGGTGGAACCGGTGACGAGTTTCAGCAATGTGGATTTGCCAGCCCCGTTGATGCCCATAACGCACCAACGTTCCTTGCGCCGCACCACAAGGTCAAGCCCCTCATAAATAATGCGGTTACCATAGCTTTTATGCACGTTTTTAAGACTGACCACATCATCACCGGAGCGCGGTGCAGGCGGAAAGTCAAAAGATACGGCCTGCCGACGTTTGGGCGGTTCCACCCGCTCGATTTTGTCGAGCTTTTTCACACGGCTCTGCACCTGTGCCGCATGTGAGGCACGCGCCTTGAATCGCTCGATAAATTTAATCTCCTTGGCCAGCATGGCCTGTTGGCGCTCAAACTGGGCCTGTTGTTGCTTTTCGTTTTGGGCGCGTTGCTGTTCATAAAATTCATAATTGCCGGAATAGGTGGTGAGGCCGCCACCATCAATCTCGACAATTTTGGTCACAATGCGGTTCATGAACTCGCGGTCATGCGAGGTCATCAGCAAAGCCCCCTCATAGCCTTTGAGAAACTGCTCCAGCCAGATCAGACTTTCCAGATCAAGATGGTTGCTCGGCTCGTCCAGCAACATCGCATCGGGGCGCATGAGCAGAATGCGGGCCAGCGCCACGCGCATTTTCCAGCCGCCCGAAAGCGCGCCGACATCACCGTCCATCATCTCCTGTGTGAAGCTCAAGCCTGCCAGCACTTCACGCGCGCGGCCATCCAGCGCATAGCCGTCGAGTTCCTCAAACCGGCCCTGAACCTCGCCATAGCGCTCGATAATGGCATCCATATGATCAGCCTGATCGGGGTCAGCCATTGCGGCTTCCAGTTCCCGCAATTCAGCGGCAACAGCGCTGACCGGCCCGGCACCATCCATCACTTCGGCCACAGCGCTGCGGCCAGACATTTCACCCACATCCTGACTGAAATAGCCGATGCTGATGCCCCGATCCACGCCAACCTGCCCCTCATCCGGCAGGTCCTGTCCGGTCATCATGCGGAAAAGTGTTGTCTTGCCCGCGCCATTGGGGCCGACAAGCCCCACCTTTTCACCCTTGAGGAGCGAGGCAGAGGCTTCGATGAACAGAATCTGGTGACCATTCTGTTTGCTGATATTTTCCAGACGAATCATAGGGTAACGGAGCCTTTAAAGAAAGAAGTGCGCCCTTATGCCATGTGTTGCACCAGCTGACGAGTGTTCTGCCCGCAGGAAGCAGTCCAATTTCAGGCAAAACCGGAAAAAACCATTGCACAACATGGGCCACAGAATATGGCAATGGAACAGGCACTCCACCGGCCCCTCTTGCAGCCCGTAATTCTGATCAGGGCCATTCAAGCAAAGCGGCAACGCCGAATGCACGTCAGGCAAACAACGCTTTAAAACTTTGCTGCAACAGGTTTTTTTGCACTTTACCCATTGTATTGCGTGGCAGTTCATCAACAAAAATAACCTGTTTGGGCTGCTTATATTTGGCAAGGCGCGGCGCCAATTCCTGCAAAATGGCTTTTTCAGTGACGCTGCTTTGGACCGAGCGAACAACAACCGCCACAACCGCCTCACCAAAATCAGGATGCGGCACGCCGATCACCGCGCTTTCAAATACGCCCTTGATTGCGTCAATCTCGCTTTCCACTTCTTTAGGGTAAACATTATACCCGCCACTGATGA
>DAIMHB010000211.1:0-2256 GCA_036723545.1 Beijerinckiaceae bacterium | reverse complement strand
GATCCTTGCCGCGCCCGACAATATGCACATAGCCATTGTCATCAATCCGGCCCAGATCACCGGTGATGAAAAAGCCATCGGGACGAAATTCGGCGGCGGTTTTCTCCGGCATGTGCCAATAGCCCTTGAAGACATTGGGACCTTTCACCTCGATCATGCCAATCTCGCCCTGTGGCAAGAGTGCGCCGCTTTCTGCATCGGCAATGCGCACCTCTACGCCGGGCAAGGCAAAACCAACGGCTCCGGGCACCCGCGTGCCATCATAAGGGTTTGAGGTGATCATATTGGTTTCGGTCATGCCATAACGCTCCAAAATCGCATGACCAGTTTTCTCAGTCCAGAGACGATGCGTGTCGGCCAGCAGCGGCGCAGAACCGGAGATAAACAGCCGCATATGGCGGGTATTGTCGGTATTAAGCTTGGGGTGCTGCAATAACCGCACATAGAAGGTGGGCACGCCCATCAGCACCGAGGCGCGCGGCATCAGCGACATGATCTCATCAGCATCAAAGCGGCTCAGGAAGATCATGGATGCGCCCGCCATCAGCGTGACATTGGAGGCGACAAACAGCCCATGCGTATGAAAAATCGGCAAGGCATGCAGCAGCACATCCTGCGGCGTGAAGCGCCAATGTGCCGCCAGTGTTTTGGCATTGCTGGCGAGATTGTCATGGCTGAGCATCGCGCCTTTGGAACGGCCCGTGGTGCCGGATGTATAGAGCAGCGCCGCCAGATCATCCGGCCCGCGCGCCGCATTGGCAAATTCGGCGGGTGCGGCGCGGGCAAGGTCGGCCAGCGTGCCATCCTCCTTCACGCCCAGCGTGGCGAGCTTGATGTGATGAGCAGCGCAAAAGGGCATGGCCTCCTCTGCCCGCTCTGGTGTGGTGACAAACAGGGAGGGTTCAGCATCGCCCAGAAAATAATCCAGCTCCACGCGGGTATAGGCCGTGTTGAGCGGCACGAACACCGCCCCCGCCCGCACACAGGCGAGATAGAGAAACAGCGCATTCGGGCTTTTTTCCACCTGCACATTCACCCTGTCGCCCGGCTTTACCCCAAGCCCGACCAAGGCGTGAGCGAGGCGCGCAGTTTGCGCCAGCATGTCCCCATAAGTGTAGCGCGCAGCCTGCGGCGTCTCGATAAACGCGCGCTCCTTTGAGGGAATGGCAGCAGAAATTGCGTCAAACAGATGATTGGTCATGAAACTTTCCTTGGCAGGCTGGGGGCTGGCTTTACAGACACAGCTTTCGAGGGCGCAGGCGGCAATAATTTATGCACCGCAGGACTGGCCGCAATTTTGGACTGGCTGAAATAGGCCTCGTGATTGGCCTCAATTCTGGTCAGATCATACAGATAATTCACCATAAGACCGGCGGACTGGCGCAAGCCATTGGCCGACATATCCGCTTTGAAATTGATCCTCTCCAGCCGCGCCCCATTGCCCAGATGAAAGCGCGCCACAGGATCAGCCGGCTTGTCGCCATTGGCTTTTGCGTGCAGGAAATAAACAGCGGCAGCCGAAAGCTGTGCAGGCCCCAGAGTGTCCATATCCGGCAATTTATCGGACAGAAGCGGCCTCAGCGCCGTCGCCACATCAGCGGGCAGCAGACCATGCTTCTCTTTTGCCAATTCTGTTTTGAGCCAGCCCATAAAGCCCGGCACAGGCGACAGCGTGACAAAGGTTTTCAAGCCCGGCAGATCACGCTTTAATTCCTCCACCACCTGTTTGATGAGGAAATTGCCGAAGGAAACACCGCGCAGGCCGGTCTGGCAATTTGAAATTGAATAAAACACCGCCACATTGGCCGCAGCATCGGGCGTGACGCCACGCCCAAGGTCAAGCAGCGGGCCGATAGAGTCCGGAATATGCGGCGTCAGCGCCACTTCCACAAACACCAGCGGCTCATCCACCAATTGCGGGTGAAAAAATGCAAAACACCGCCTGTCCGAGGGCTCAAGCCGGTTGCGCAAATCATCCCAACTGCGGATGGAATGCACCGCCTCATATTGAATGATTTTTGCCAGAATATTGGCCGGTGTTGTCCAGTCAATCCGCCGCAGAACCAGAAAACCGCGATTGAACCAGGATGAAAACAGATGCAGGAAATCCTCATCCAGCACGCTCAGGTCTTCTGATGTTTTGAGATGTTTCAGCACATCCTCACGCATCCGCACCAAGGCTGCTGTGCCGCCGGGTGCCGCATTCAGGCGGCGGAGCAATTCCTGCCGGGCTGGTTCCGCCGCACGACTGAGTTC